>DAOUID010000083.1:0-6207 GCA_034428315.1 Dehalococcoidia bacterium | reverse complement strand
CCGTCAACAGCGCCGAGTCCGTCCACGTCGAGCTGTAACTGTGTCCGAGCTTGAAGGACGCCGCGCCCTCGTAACCGGCGGCTCGCGCGGAATCGGCCGTGCCATCTGCCTCGAGCTCGCCCGCGCCGGCGCGAGCGTTGCCGTCAACTACAACGCCAGCGAAGACGCCGCCCGCGAGGTCGTCGCCGCTATCGAGGCCGAGGGCGGGACTGCCGTCGCCCTCCCCGGCGACATCGCCGAAAGCGACCAGGCGGCTTCCCTCGTCAAGGCCGCCGCCGGCGAGCTCGGCGGCCTCGACATCCTCGTGAACAACGCCGGCATCACCCGCGACGGGCTCCTGATGCGCATGTCCGAGGACGACTGGGACATCGTCCAGCAGACCAACCTCAAGGGCGTCTTCACCGTCACCAAGGCCTCGTTGCGGCAGCTGCTGCGCTCGGACGCTGGCCGCGTCATCAACATCACCAGCGTCGTCGGCGTCATGGGGAACGCGGGTCAGGTCAACTACGCCGCCTCCAAGGCGGGCCTGATCGGCTTCACCCGCTCGCTCGCGCGCGAAGTCGCCTCCCGGGGGGTCACGGTGAACGCGATCGCCCCCGGCTTCATCGAGACGGACATCACCGCGCCCCTCACGGAGGAGCAGCGCGAGAACGTTCAGCGGCAGGTGCCGCTTGACCGCTTCGCCGCCCCCCAGGAGGTCGCGCCTCTCGTGCGCTTCCTCGCCGGGCCCGGCGCCTCCTACATCACCGGCCAGTGCATCCATGTCGATGGCGGCATGGTGATGGCGTGACCGACCACGTCTTTCGTCGCGCCCGCTGCCTCGTTGTCGAGGCCCTCTACGAAGCGGAGACCTCCGGCCACGATGCCGAGGACGCCTACGACCGCCGCCTGCGAGAGGTGGAAGGCGAGGATCGCGAGGTCACCGCGAAGCGGCCCGCCAGCTTCGGGCGCGAGGTCCTGCGGGGCGTGCTCGACTCCCGCGACGATCTCGATCGCCGCCTCCAGCCAGTCGCCCCCCGGCACCCCCTTCGGACCCTTCCGGCCGTCGAGCGGACCATCCTCAGACTTGCGCTCTGGGAGTTGCTTCACGATAATTCGGCGCCGGTCGGAGCCGTCGTGAACGAGGCTGTCGAGCTTGCCCATCGCTATGGGAGCGAGACCTCGGCAGGGTTCGTGAACGGGGTGCTGAGGACGGTCGGTAAAGAGATCAGCGCAGCTCGGGCGCAAGAGCCGGGCGAGCCAACAAGTACCCCCGAGGAGACCTAGGGTGGCATCAATCTTTGAGCGAGTCCGCGCCATCGTTGTCGAACAGTTGGGCGTCGATGAGGGCGACGTCGTTCCCACGGCATCGTTCGTCGATGACCTTGAGGCCGATTCCCTCGACCTGGTTGAGCTCATCATGTCGCTGGAGGAAGAGTTCTCCGGCGACGTGCAGCTCGAGATCAGCGACGAAGATGCCGAAAAGATCGTCACCGTGCAGGACGCGGTAGACTATCTCCAAGACCACGGCATCGAGGACGGCGACTAAGCTTCCCTGTCCCCGCGCCGTTCTGGAGCGTGCGTCGTGGAAATCCTGGGCGTTGGCATCCAGGAACTCCTCCTCATCCTCGCCCTCCTCGTCGTTGTCGTGGGTCCGCGTCGCTTGCCCGAAATGGCCTACTACCTCGGCCGTGGCGTCAAGAAGCTCCAGCGCTACGCGCGCGTCGTGCGCGATGAGTTCAGCGAGGAGTTCGCCTACCTGAACGAGGAGATGGAAGCCGTCAAGGCCGATGTCCAGGAGATGCGCACGACCGTGCGTGAGGTGCAGGAGGAGATGGCCGAGGTGGCCGGCGAAGTGGAGGAAGTCACTTCCGAGGCGGTCGACGAACTCGGCGAGGTGAAGGCCGGCGTGGAGCAGGCCGCCTCGGGCGAGAGCGCGGCTCCGCCGGCGGAGCCCTCCTTCCCCGAGATTCCCGAGCCTGTCACCGTACGCAACGGGGCTGCTGCCGGGGCCGACGTGAATGGCGCTGCCGCGCCCAGGGGCGTGGCCGGTCCCGCCAACGCGCCGTCCATTGCCACCGCTCCGGCGAAGCCCGTGTCTGCGCGGGCCGAGACCAGGGACGAGACGGACGGCGAGGACGAGGCCGAGGCCGAGGCGAAGCCTGAGAAGCCGCTCGTCTTCTAGCTCACATGGTCACTGACACCACGGTCGTCAACCCCCAGGAGGGGCCCGAGGAGCTTATCGGGCCGCAGGAGGAATCCGATCTCACGATCATGGAGCACCTCATTGAGTTGAGGAATCGCTTCATGGTCGCCGCCGCCGCCCTCATCCTCGGCGTGATCGTGGTGCTCTTCTTCACCTGGGATCCCCCCGACTCCTGGCCCAACACCTTCGACATCCTCCTCGACCCCGCCCGCGACCGCATCGACGTCAACCTCGGCCTCGTGCAGGACGAATTCGCCCTGCTGGTCCATGAGCAGAACCCCGACGGGCGGTATATCCCTCCCGAGACCGAGCTTCGTGGGCCAAGGCCGCTGGGTCTGGCGCTCAACGATCTCCAGATTTCGCGAGCCCTCGAAAACGCCCTTACCAAGGCGTCCGGAGGCCTCAGCACGCCCGATGTGGCCGCCGACGACGTCCGCAGGCTCGAAACAATCCAGGATGCCTTTGACTACCTCGGGGGCAAGAGCGAGGAGAACTTCCGCCTCGCCTCCTTCTCCCCCACCGACCGTATCTCCGCCATCTTCAAGATCTCGGTCTACGGCGGCCTGCTGCTCGCGCTCCCAATCATCATCTACGAGGTTCTCGCCTTCATCGTGCCCGGGCTCACCAGGGGCGAGCGCCGCGTCCTCCTGATGGGAACCCTCGGCTGCATGTTCTTCATGCTCGCCGGCATGGCCTTCGCCTACTACATCGTGCTTCCCCGCGCCCTCGACTTCCTCCTCAACGTCGCCGCCGAGAACGTCGTGAGCGTCACCGGCGTCCACGAGTACATCAGCTTCGTGACCCGCATCATTCTCTGGGTCGGCATCGCCTATCAGTTGCCGATGGTCCTCGCCATCGCCGCCCGCGTCGGCATGGTGACGGCCGGACAGCTGCTGCGATTCTGGCGCTACGCCATCGTGATCGTGTTCATCCTGGCGGCCATCGCCACCCCCACGCCGGACCCCGTGACCCAGTCCGTCGTGGCCATCCCCTTGCTCGGCCTCTACTTCCTCGGCGTCCTCTTCGCCAGGATCCTCTACACCCCGCGCGACCCCGACGCAGAGGCCCTGGCGTGACCGTCGCGCAGGAGGTCGAGGCCCTCTACGACGAGGTGCGCGGCTGCCAGCGCTGCACCCTGGCCCGCACGAGGACTCTCGCCGTGCCCGGTGAAGGGCCGCTGGACGCCGAGGTCATGTTCATCGGCGAGGCCCCCGGCGTGAACGAGGACCGCCAGGGCCGGCCCTTCGTCGGCCAGGCCGGCTCCTTCCTCGAGGAATTACTGGGCGAGGCCGGCCTCACCCGGCCCGAGGTCTACATCTGCAACGTCCTCAAGTGCCGTCCGCCCGGGAACCGCGATCCCTTGCCCACGGAAATCGAGGCCTGCAGCGACTACCTGAGCGCCCAGATCCGCCTCATCGATCCACTCCTCGTCGTGACGCTCGGGCGCTACTCGATGTCGCGCTTCTTCCCCAATCAGGCTATCTCCCGCATCCACGGGCGGCCGCGCGAGGCCAACGGGCGCATCCTCGTCCCCATGTACCACCCCGCCGCCGCCCTCCACCAGCAGCGCCTCAGGAGCGTCATCATCGACGACTTTCGCACCCTCCCCGAGCTGCTCGAACGCGCCCGCGCCGGCCGCGCGGGCGGCGCTGAGCCTGCCGAAGAAGAACCGCCCGCCCAGCAGATGAAGCTCTTTGAGTGACCCGGTGACGAGCGCGAGCAACAACACCTCTCTTCGCGTCATCCCCCTCGGCGGCCTCGGCGAGATCGGGCGCAACATGATGCTGTTCGAGTATGGCGACGACATCATCGTCGTCGATGTCGGCCTCATGTTCCCCGAGGAGGAGATGCTTGGGGTCGACCTCGTCATCCCCGACTTCTCCTACCTCCAGGCCAACGCCGAGAAGCTTCGCGGGGTATTCCTGACGCACGGCCACGAAGACCACGTGGGCGCCCTTCCCTACTTCTGCCGCGACTTCAGCGCGCCCATCTACGGAACGCGCCTCACGCAGGGCCTCGTGCGCGTGAAGCTCCAGGAGCACAAGCTCCCCACCGAGCCCCTCAAGGAGGTGCAGCCGGGGGAGACGGTTAAGGCGGGCGCGTTCGAGGTCGAGTTCTTCCCCGTGGCCCACAGCATTCCCGATGCCTGCGGCCTCATCATCCGCACGCCCCTCGGCACCGTCGTCCACACGGGCGACTTCAAGCTGGACCACACACCGGTGATGGACCAACACACGGACCTCACCCGCCTCGGGCAGGTGGGGGGTGAAGGCTGCCTCCTCCTCCTCGCCGACTCCACCTACGCCGAGGTCGAGGGCCACACCCCCAGCGAGCAGCTCGTCGGCGACTCCCTCCGCAACATCATGGTCAACGCCGAGGGCCGCGTGATCGTCGCGACCTTCGCCTCGCTCATCTCCCGAGCCCAACAGGTCGTGGACGCCGCCGTCTTCACCGGCCGCAAGGTGTTCGTCACCGGCCGCTCGATGATCGACAACGTCGCCATGGCCCGCCAACTCGGCTACCTCGAGGCTCCCGAGGGAACCATCGTCGGTGTCGAGGAGATGCGGAAAACGCCCCCCGCTCGCCTTGCCATCATCACGACCGGCAGCCAGGGCGAACCGACGAGCGCCCTCACCCGCATCGCCAACGGCACGCACCGCCACATCACCATCGCCGAGGGCGACACCGTCGTCCTCTCCGCCAACGCCATCCCCGGGAACGAGCAGGCCGTCGCCCGCAACGTCGACAACCTCTTCCGCCAGGGCGCGCGCGTCCTCTACAACCGCGTCGAGAACGTGCACGTGCGCGGGCACGCCAGCCAGGACGAGCTCAAGATCATCCAGAGCATCCTCCAGCCCGAGTACTTCGTCCCCGTCCACGGCGAGTACCGCCACCTCGTGACGCACGCACGCCTGGCCGAGCGCGTGGGCGTGCCCGAGGGCAACGCCTTCGTCCTCACCGACGGCGACGTCCTCGAGATCGACGAGGAGGAGGCCCGCCTCGCGGGCCGGGTCGACGCCAGCTACGTCTACATCGACGGCCTCGGGATCGGCGACGTGGACGAGTACATCCTTCGCGACCGGGCCCACCTCTCGACCGACGGCGTGCTCGTGGTCATCGTCGCCGTCGACGCCCAGACCGGCCGGCTGGTGCGCCCCGCGGAGGTTCTGTCCCGGGGATTCGTCGATAGCGAGGAGAACGCCGCCCTCCTCGACAGGGCCGCCCGCGTTGCCGAGGGCGCCCTCGAGGGCCGCGAGCACGCTGCTCCCGCCGGCGAGGTCAATGCCCGCCTGAAGGACGCTTTGAGCAAGTTCTTGTACGATGAGACACGGCGACGGCCGATGGTGCTGCCCGTCACGGTCGAGGTGTAGTCGAGAACCCTCGAACCTGAGCAGCATCGGTGGGGAGTTCGTCCGCGCCGGGGTACCGTCCGTATGGCGGCTCGCTCCCGAGCCCGGTCCGCGTCCGGGCCCAGGCAGGGCAGGTCGTGGTTCGCCCTTCCTGAATCCCGCCTCTTTCGCGCACAGATCGTCGCTGTCGTCATCCTGGCGGCGGCCGTTGCCGCGCTTCCCTGGTTCTTCGACGTCGTCGGCATCGCCACCGACGTCCGCACCTGGTTGCTCGAAACGTTCGGCCTCGGCCTTGGCGTGATCGCCGCCGTGCTCATCGCCTGGGCCACGGCTATGTGGCGCCGCACAAGCGAAGCCCGCTGGCTCTTCTGCCGTCGCATCCTTGGCTACGCCTTCGTGGGCGTCTTCGTCTGGGGCGCCTTCGGCCTCAACTCCGCCGATTGGACCGTTGCGGGTGTCCGCCTCAGCGAGTTCACCCTCGGAGGCGACACCGGCCACGCCCTCGTGAGCCACTGGATCGGCGTGCTTGTCTGGCTCGCCTCGGCGGTGCTCGCCCTCGCGCTCCTCGCTCCCCACTCCTCCCTCATGGCGCTCAGGTATTCGGGCCGCGGTGTTGCCTACGCCTGGGCCCGTCGCTGGCCCCACCAGGTCCTGGCCTCATGCTGGCGGGGG
>DAOUID010000082.1:0-13747 GCA_034428315.1 Dehalococcoidia bacterium | reverse complement strand
AGCGCATCCAGTTCACGCCCGACCTGCTTCCCAGCGACGTGACGGGTGTATCGATCTTCAACCAGAAGTCCGGTGACTTCGAGTTCCGCGAGGGGCCGATCGTGGCCCAGATCGTCCTTGCCGACGAGATCAACCGGGCGACGCCGAAGACGCAGTCGTCCCTGCTCGAGGCGATGGAAGAGCGGCAGATGACGGTGGACGGGGTGACGCACGTGATGCCCTCGCCGTTCATGGTGATGGCGACGCAGAACCCCATCGAGTACGAGGGCACGTTCCCGCTGCCGGAAGCGCAGCTGGACCGCTTCCTGATCCGGGTGAACCTGGGCTACCCGAGCGCGCAGGACGAGGTGACGGTGCTGGACGACCAGCAGGTCACCCACCCGATCGACAGCCTCCAGGCGGTGACGGACGCGAGCGAGATCCGGCAGCTGCAGCGGGCAGTGCGAGAGGTCTACATCGATCCGCTCATCAAGCAGTACATCGTCGGCCTGGCGGGATCGACGCGGACGCACGAGAACGTCTATCTCGGGGCGAGCCCGCGGGGGTCGATCGCCCTCTTCCGCACCTCGCAGGCGCGGGCCCTGCTGGAGGGCCGCGATTACGTGATCCCGGATGACGTGAAGGAGCTGGCCTTCGTGACACTGGGGCACCGGGTGATCGTGAGCCCGGGGGCCCGGGTGAAGGGCGCGACCGCGTCGGACGTGGTGGCGGACTGCCTGGCGCGGGTTCCGGTGCCGGGCGCGCGCGCCCGCGCCTGAGGCCGGGAATGGTGGGGCGGGTGCTGGCGTGGCCCTTTGCGCCGCAGCGGCGCACGCTCACGCTGCTCCTCGCGATCCTCGTGGCGGCGGTGTTCATCGCCACGGGGACGGGGTTCTGGCTGCTCTACCGGATCGCCTACATCGTCGCGATGGGCATTCCCGTCGCCCTCCTCATCAGCTGGCTGAACACGCGCGCCCTGGAGGTGAACGTGGACCGGCGCACGCTGCGGGGACAGGTGGGGCAGGAAGCGGAGGAGCTGATCGAGGTCACCAACCGCAGCATCGTCCCGAAGCTCTGGGTGGAGCTGGAAGACCCCTGCGATCTGCCCGGCCACACGTCCCGCCGGGCGACGGTGATCCCCAGCCGGGGGCTGCGGAGCTGGGTAGTGCAGACGACGCTGCAGCGTCGCGGCCTGTACGACTGGGGGCCGCTGCTGGTGCGGGGGGGCGATCCCTTCGGGGTCTTCTATACGGAACGGCGCTACGGGGTTCGCCAGCAGATCCTGGTGTACCCGCGGGTGGTGGACCTGCCCCGCTTCCAGACGCCGCCGGCGAGCCTGCCGGGCGAGGGCCGCTTCCGGCGCCGGACGCACTACATCACGCCCAACGCGAGCGGCATCCGCGACTACGCGCCGGGCGATCCCCTGAGCCGCATCCACTGGCGTTCCACCGCCCACACGGGCGAGCTAATGGTGAAGACGTTCGAGCTCGACCCCACGAGCGACATCTGGGTGATCGCGGACATGGAGGGGAGCATCCAGGCGGGGGAGGGCGACGAGAGCACGGAGGAGTACATCGTGACGGTGGCGGCGAGCGTGGCCCAGCGGTACATCTCGGCGAACCGCTCGGTGGGGCTGATCGCGTTCGGGGAGGAGTACACGGTCGTCGAGGCGGAGCGGGGGCAGCAGCAGCTCGCGCGCATCCTCGAATCGCTGGCGGTATCGAAGGCGGCGGGGGAGGCGCCGCTGGGGAACCTGCTGATCGAGGAGCAGCGCCGCTTCGGGCGCCACACCACGCTCGTGCTGGTGACGGCGTCGACGGACAGCAGCTGGGTCTCGCCGGTGCAGGCGCTGGTCCAGCGGGGGGTGCGGGTGGCGGTGGTGCTGGTGGACCCGAGCACGTTCGGGGGCGAGGGCTCGCCCCTGCTGCTGTACGGGGAGCTGACGGCGAGCGACATCCTGACGTACGTGGTGGCGCAGGGGGATGACCTCTCCTTTGCCTTGAGCAGCAGCGCCGTGGGAGCGGAAGCGTGGCAGAGCTAGAGGCGCAACCGCCGCAGGAGACGGGCTCGCGCGTGCGACGCTTCATCGTCAATGCGCCGCAGCTGGTGATGGGCTGGGAGGACTGGCTCACGTTCGCGCCGGCGCTGGTGGTGTACATGTCGATCGCGATCGCGATCCAGCAAGCGAACTGGGTGCGCGACTTCCCCTCGCTGGTGCCGGCGGTGATCGGCGGGCTCGTGATCGGGCTGCTGGCGACACGCACGCGCACCAGCCAGTTCATCGTCCATCCGATCGCGCTGCTGCTCGGGCTGATGGTGCTGACCCTCTCGGTGGCGCCCTTCGGAGACGGCCCCACGATCGCCTCGCGCGTGGAGGACATCGTGGCGCGCATGAACGAGTGGGTGCTCGTCGTCCGCGAAGACGACGTGAGCAACGACAACCTGCCGTTCGTGCTGCTGGTTCACGCGCTGGGAGTGCTGGGCGCGTACCTAGCGGCCTGGGCGGTGTTCCGCTGGCGCAATGCCTGGATCGCCGTGGCGCCCGCGTGCGCGGGGCTGCTGGGCATCATCGCGACGACCTCGGGCCGCCCGAGCAGCGCCTTCCTGATGTTCTCGATAGGGGCGCTCCTGCTGATCTCGCGCCTGCACATGCAGCGCTCGTTCTCGCTCTGGGACCGTACGAAGGTGGAGTACCCGGAGTGGCTGAGCCTGCAGGCGGCGCAGCTCGCCTTCGTGATCACGATCGTGATGGTCGTGATCGCGTGGCAGGTGCCGCTGGGGCAGCAGGCCGACGCCATCGACACGACGATCGACTACGTGACGGAGCCGATCGAGCAGGCGCTGGAACCGCTCGACCGTTTTTTCTACAACCTGGCCGGCGGGGGCGGGAACTTCCACAAGTTCGGGAGGACGCTGCCCATCCGGGGCGACGTGAGCCTGGGCCAGAAGGTGCTCTTCGAGGTGCGGGGGGAGAACCTGGGGCTCGTGCGGGGGACGAGCTACGACGAGTACACGGGCTCGGGCTGGCGCTCCTCGGGACGGGACGAGGAAGAGGTGAACGCGGGCAATCCGACGACGGCGGACCTGCAGTCTCGCGCCTACCGGGACCGCATCATCGTCACGACCGAGATCGAGGTGTTCGACGACGAGGAGACGCTGTTCTCGATCGGGACGCCGCTGGGCGCGAACATCGACTCGATCGCGGACCTGCCGGAGACGTTCCCGGGCGACATCGAGCGCATCCGCAGCCAGGTGGACCTGCAGGAGGGCGACCGCTACCGCGTCGCGGGCACCGTCAGCATCGCCTCGCCAAACGACCTGCGGGCGGACGGGGTGAACTACCCCGACTGGGTGCGGGAGCGCTACCTGCAGCTTCCCGACGACCTTCCCGACCGCGTTCGCGACGAGGCAGCGCGGGTGACCGAGGGCGTGACGAACCCGTACGACCTGGCAAAGGCGATCGAGGCCTACATCCTCGAGTTCGAGCTCGACATGGGCGTTCGCTCGGCCCCCTCGCGGCGGGACGCGGTCGACTTCTTCCTGTTCGACCTGCAGCGGGGCTACTTCGACTACTTCTCGACGGCGATGACCGTGATGCTGCGGACGCAGGGGGTGCCCGCACGGGTGGCGGTGGGCTACGTGCTCGACCCGGAGGACTTCGCGGAGGGCACGTTCGCAGTGCGGAAGAATGACGCGTACTCGTGGGTGGAGGTGTATTTCCCCACCTACGGCTGGGTGGACTTCAACCCATCGGATGAGCTGACGCTCGTGGGGACGACGATCGGGGACCTGATCGACGGGACGACGGAGATGGAGTTCCTGGACGTCGAGTTCGAGCTGATCCCGATCGAAAACCCGCTGGCGGATCAGGGCGAGCTCCTCAACCAGCTGCTGGCGCCGGTGGAGCTGGAGCGCGAGGCGGGGCCACCCTGGACCATCATCTGGAGTGTGGGGGGCGTGGCGGCGGCGCTGGTGATCGTCTCCCTCGGGAGCCGCGTGTACTGGGTCTGGGGGTTGCGGGGGCTGAGCGGGATGCCGCGGCAGTGGGGCAGCATCGAGCGCCTCGCGGGCTGGGCGGGGCTGCGGGCGGACGAGTCGGAGACGGTGCGCCAGTGGGGGGAGCGGATCGGCGAGACGCTGGAACGGCCGGAGGAAGCGACAGCGCTCAGCACAGCCTTCGAGGAGGCGCGCTACGGTCCGCCGGACCTGGAGCGCACGGACGCCGAGGAGACGGGAGACGCCTACCGGATCCTTCGCAACGCCCTGGCGGCCCGCATCTTCGGGCGGCGGGCGGCACGCAGGGACGAGGCCGGCGAAGAGGTCGGTGCGGAGCCGGACGAGGCGCTGGAAGAGACGATGGACGACGAGCGCGACGGCGAGAACGAGGCCTGATCAGACGTTGAAGAGGACGTGGACGACGTCCCCGTCCCGGACCCGGTACTCCTTGCCCTCGGTGCGTTGCAGGCCGCGCCGCTTGGCCTCGGTCTCGCTGCCGCACTCGACGAGGTCCTCGTAGCGGATGACCTCGGCGCGGATGAAGCCGCGCTGGAGGTCGGTGTGGATCTTGCCGGCGGCCTCGGGGGCGGTGGCGCCCTCCGTCACGGTCCAGGCGCGGCACTCGTCGGGGCCGACGGTGAGGAAGCTGATGAGGCCGAGGAGGGCGTAGCTGCGGCGCACGGCCTCGGCCATGCCGCTGTGCTCCACGCCGGCTTCCTGGCGGAACTCGGCCGCCTCCTCGTCGCTCAGCTCGTTGAGCTCCATCTCGAAGCGGCCGCCCATGACGGCGAGGTCGCGCCCGGGCTCCTCGCGGGAGGCGCGCAGCTCCTCCCCGATGGCGAGGCGGCGGGGCAGGTCGTCCTCGCCCACGTTCACGAGGTCGAGGAGGGGCTTCTCGGTGAGGAACTGGCTGCTGGCGAGGATGCGGCGCTCGTCGTCGGAGAGGTCCATGGCGCGGATGGGAATCTCCTGCTCAAGCTCGCCCTTCATGCGGTCGAGGAGGTCGCGCAGGGCCTGGAGCTGTCCCCGTTCGCCGGCCTTGAGGGTGCGCAGCTCGGGGTCGATGCGCTCGATGCGGCGCTCGATGAGGGCGAGGTCGGCGAAGGCGAGCTCGAGGTCCATGATGCCGATGTCGCGGGCCGGGTCGACGGAACCCTCGGGGTGGGGCACGGCCTCGTCCTCGAAGGCGCGCACAACGTGGATGAGGGCATCGACGGCGGCCAGGTCGTTGAGGAACTGCCCGCCGAGGCCCTGACCGGCGCCGAAGCTCTCCCCGGCGGCGGGGAAGTCGACGTACTCGACGGTCGCGTAGGTGCTCTTCTTCGGCTGGTATATCTCGGAGAGGCTGTCGACGCGCGGGTCGGGGACGGGGACGGAGCGGATGTTCGGCTTGCTTGCGCCGCCGTAGCCGCCGACGGGGGCGAGTCCACGGGCGACGGCGTTGAAGATGGTGGTCTTCCCCGCCCGAGGCAGTCCGATGATCCCGACGCGCATCGTGCGAACGTACCCGCGCGGGGCTCAAGGGGGTAGGGGCGGGGCGGCGGCGTAGGCGCAGCGGGGGGCCAGCTTGCACTCCCCGCAGCGCGGTCTCCGGGCGAGGCAGAGCCGCTTGGCATGGAGCACGACGAGGGCATGGAAGCGGGCCAGGTCGGGAGCGGCGGCGGGTAGCTCGCCGGCGAGCCAGGCCTGCCAGTCGCCGTAGGGGGCGTCCGGAGAGGGGCCCATGCCAAGGCGCGAGAAGAGGCGGCGGGTGTAGGCGTCGACGACGACGGCCGGATATCGCGCGGCGTAGAGAACGATGGCGTCGGCGGTCTCGGGGCCGATCCCCCAGGTCGCGAGGAGCTGCCCGCGCAGGGTATCCGGGGGGAGGGCCAGCAGCGGATCGAGCGACCCGTGGCGGGCGACCAGGTCGAGGAAGGCGCGCAGCTTGCGCGCCTTGGTGCGGTACTGGCCGCTCGGGCGGATGAGCTGCTCGACGGCTTCTTCGGGAAGGGCGGCGAGGCGCGGGGGGTCGAGGGCGCCCGCCTCGCGCAGGTTGTCGATTGCACGCTCGGCGTTCGTCCAGCTGGTGTGCTGGACGAGGATGGCGCCGAGGGCGACCTCGAAGGGGTCGCTCTCGGGCGTCCAGTGCCAGTGCTCGGCGCCGTGCATCCGCTCAAGGGTGGCGACGATGTCGGTGACGGGGTGTCTGGCGACGGGGTTCTGCACGAACCCATGGTAGGACTCAGCGCCCCGCCCACTTCCTTTCATGTGGATGATAGTGTGGTACCTTCTATAGTATGCTATCCACATGAAAGCTATACAGGTGACCTTCGACGAGGACTTGCTGACAAAGCTCGACGAGCTCTCCGAGGTCCGCGAGCGGGGCCGGTCGGCAGTCCTGCGGCAGGCAGCAGCGGACTACCTTGCCCGCAAGACGGCCGAGGAAATCGACCGGCAGTATGCGGAAGGCTACGGCAGGCTCCCGCAGACCGACGAGGAGCTTGACTGGGGCGAGTCCCGCGTATGGCCGGAAGACTGGCGTGAGGGGGATGACTAGCAGTGGCGCTTCAGCGTGGCGACATCTGGATGCACCGTTTCGCTCCGCCTGACAAGCAGCGACCGGTTGTCGTCCTCACCCGCGCGGGGGCCCTGCCCCACCTCCGATCAGTCACGGTCGCACCGGTGACCTCAACGATTCGCGGTATGGACAGTGAGGTCGTCATCGGTCCTGATGAGGGTCTGAAACGCATCTCCGCCGTGAATCTCAACAATGTTCAGACAGTCGACCAACGGCAGTTGCGCCACTACGTCGGACACCTCGACAACACCACGATGCAGGCGGTTTGCCGCGCGCTCGCAATCGCCACGGGCTGCGACTAGCAGGCGTTCTTGCAGCCGCCCTCGCCGGCCGGTCAGGCGATCCGGTGGCGCTGTTCGAGGGCGGCGAGCTCGGGCAGGAGGCGGGTGGCGGCGCGGGCGATGACGCGCTCGGCGCGGGCGGCGGCGGCCAGGTCGGCGGCGCTGAAGGCGCCCGCCTCGCACAGCTCCTCGAACTCGTCGCGGTCCTCCTCGATGAGCCGCCCCTCGGGCGTGAGCCACCAGTCGAGGGCGAGGTCGCGGTAGGAGACCTCGCCCCGGCCGATACGGACGCCGGTTACGGCGTCGAAGCGGTGGGCGATGACGCGGTCGCCCTCCCGCATGCGGTAGACGGTGTAGGGCCGGGAGCGCCAGAAGTAGCCGTAGGAGACGGACCCGGGAGGGATGTCGATGGGCGTGCCGAAAACGGCCCCGCCCCGTTTCATCACGTAGCTGACGATGACGAGCGCGGGCGACGCGAACTCGAGCTGCGTGGGGTAACGCCGCTCGCTGCCGTCGGGCTTGCGCTTGCGCTCGATCCAGGGAGTCCCGGGGGGCGCGGACGATGGGGGGCGGGCGGGGGTCATGCCCCCATCATCGCCGAGGGGACGGGCGGGGCGCGAGCGGGGGCGGGCGTCACCCAGGGCCGTCGCGCGGTAGGCTTTCGGGCATGCATCGCGTCCTGGGGGGCGGACTGGCGGCGCTGGCGGTCGTGCTGGCTGCGGCGTGCGGGGGCGGGGAACCGCCTCCCGAGCCCGTCCGCCTGCTGGAGGCGAGCGCGGAGCGGGTGTACGAGGACGACCTGCCCCAGGCCCACTCGGTCGTGCGCGTTCGCTTCAACCGGGCGGTCGAGCCGGTGACGCTGCGGG
Source organism: Dehalococcoidia bacterium (assembly GCA_034428315.1). Taxonomy (GTDB): domain Bacteria; phylum Chloroflexota; class Dehalococcoidia; order Tepidiformales; family Tepidiformaceae; genus UBA2991. The sequence goes on along the minus strand of DAOUID010000082.1, from coordinate 6,065 downwards.
CCCTGCAGAGCGCGTTCCGGCTGACGCTGCCGGAGGACTCACCGCTAACGGGCCACACGCTCGGGCGGATGCCGGTGGAGGACGTGGAGGTCGTCACCCCGCGAGTGGTCGAGCTCACGGTCGGGGGCCTCATCCCGTTCGGCTCGATGCTGCACGTGTCGGCGGGGTCGTTCTCGGGCCCGGAGGAAGAGGTGACGGTGACCGTCACGAGCGAGTTCACCGAGCTGGGGGTGGTGCTTGCCGGGGGCGTGTTCATCTTCGGGGACCTCTCGCTGGTGGAGCCGCGCCCGGAGGAGACGGCGACGGCCGACGACCGGAACCCGGCGATCGTGCGGACGGCGCTGGAGCAGCACCTGGAGAAGCGCGAGGCCTCGCCGGGCGTGCGCGAGGCGGCGATGCTGCTCTACGACGGGATGGACCTCGAGATCGTGCCCTCGCCCAAGGTGCGGGCGGCGGTGGCGGCGCTCGCGGGAACCTTCGCCGATGCGGCCGTGCGCTCCCTGCTGGGGCGGGACAACTGCACCGGCGAGCCGGCGGCCTTCATCGGCTTCCAGGAGCCGCCCGGCGACAGCGAGCTGGCGGCGCGCGTGACGTACGACGACGACGGCCGCCGCATCGTCTCCATCCGCCCCGACCTGGAGGCGGCGCCCTTCGAGCTGCTGATGCCGCTGGTCGCGCACGAGGCGATCCACTGCGACCGGCTGGACAGCCTAGAGGAGGAGATCGTGGCCAGCGCGGTGGACGTCTACCTGTACATCCACCTGCTGCTCTCGCAGCCGGAGCTGGCGCGGGACACGTCGCCCCTGGCGCGGAGCTTCAACATCGAGGCGCTGGCGATGCTGAACAGCGGCCGCCAGACGCCCGAATCGATCGGCATCCTGGCCAGCCCGCACGGGCGGGAGGTGCTGCCGGAGTCGGGCGTCTCGCACCGATCGTTCGCCGAGCTGATCGCCGCCAGCTACGAAGACACCGCGGACCCCAGCGCCCCCGCGGAGCCGGTGGCGCAGCAGTACCTGGATGCGCTGGCGCGGGCGGTGGGCGCCCCCCTGGGGAGCGCGATCGACCTCGACTACGTGGACTCGCTGCTGGGGCGGGCGACGCCCTTCGAGACGATCTCGAACCTGCTGGGGGTGTTCGAGCTGGTACCCGGCTAGGCGGCCCGTGGGGGCCGCCAAGGGCGCTCCAGCGGGGATGGCTCTATCATGATCTCCATGAACGGCGTCGTGCGTTTCTTCCTGACCGTGGTGCTGGCGGCGGTCCTGATCGTGGTGGTGTACCTGGTCGTGGCCGTGCTCGTGGACGGGTACTTCGGCGGAAACATCTACCCCAACGAAGCCGAGCCGGGCACCTGGTCGGCCCCGGACAGCTGGAGCGAGTGGCGCGATATCGCGCTCGTGGCGCTGGGCATCCTCGCCGCGATAGTCGGCCTCCTGGCCTGCATCCTGCTGGCGGTGCTCATCGGCGTGGCCCTCTCGGTGCATCGCGCGGTCAACCAGAAGGTCATGCCCCTGCTCGATTCGACGCGCGACCTGGTGGACGAGGTGCGGGGGACAGCGGAGTTCGTGGGAGAGTCGGCCGTGACGCCGATCATCCGGGTCTACTCCATCGTGAGCGGGGTGCGGAAGGGCCTGGACTCGCTCGGGTCGCTCGGCGGCCGGTTCCGGGGCGGGTCGTGAGCTCGGGCGGGTCGTCGGACGACCCCGTCATCGGGGAGGGGGACGGCAGCAGCGCCGACGAGATCGTCGAGGAGCTGCGAGCGGCGGCGGAGGAAGTGGTTACCATCGCCCGCGAAGGCGCCAAAGAGAAGGAAGAAGAGCTCTGGGCGCGCTACCGCGAGCTGAGGGAGGGGCGGCGGGATCGCCGCAAGCGCTAGCGGCCCGCAAGCCCGAGTCACGCGCCCTTGCTACGCTAGCCCGACGCCTCGCGGAGAGGTGCTGGAGTGGCTGAACAGGCACGACTGGAAATCGTGTAGGGGTGCAAGCCCCTCGTGGGTTCGAATCCCACCCTCTCCGCCAGCGATAGTGACTAGTGGATGGTGAATAGTGACTGGTCCGCCCCACCCCCGGGGAGGTGGGGCGGGGACCAGTCACCATTCACTACTCACCAGTCACCACCTCAATGCCGGAAGTGGCGGGTGCCGGTGAAGACGAGGGCGACGCCGTACTTGTCGCAGCAGTCGATGCAGTCCTGGTCGCGGAGGCTGCCGCCGGGGTGGGCGATGGCGGCGACGCCCGCCTGGCAGGCGCGCTCGACGGCGTCGTTCCAGGAGAAGGGGAAGAAGGCGTCGCTGGCGAGGGCGGCGCCCTTCAGCTCGTCGCCGGCCTTCTCCATGGCGATCTCGACGCTCTTCACGCGGTTAGGCTGGCCGCTGCCCATGCCGAGCAGGCGGCCGTCCTTGGCGAGGGTGATGGCGTTGCTCTTGACGTGCTTCACGCAGCGCCAGGCGAAGCGCAGGTCGGCGAGCTGCTGCTCGGTGGGCTGCGTCTTCGAGACGACCTGGTAGTCGATCTCCTCGGGGGCGATCTCGTCGGCGTCCTGCAGCAGCCAGCCACCGCCCACCTGCCGCAGCGAGCGGCCGCCGCGCGAGCGGGGGTCGGCCTCGAGGATGCGCAGATCCTTCGACTTGCCCTTGAGCACGCGCAGGCCCTCCTCCGTGAAGGCGGGGGCGATGACGATCTCGTAGAACATGCGCGTCGAGCTGTCGGTGGGGTTGCGGTACTCGCGCAGCTCGCGGGCCAGCTCTTCGTCGAGCGGGCGGTTGAAGGCGACGATGCCCCCGAAGGCGCTCACCGGGTCGGCAACGACGGCGAGGCGGTAGGCCTCGAGGAGGTCGTCGCGGGTGGCGGCGCCGCAGGGGTTCGTGTGCTTGACGATGACGCAGGCGGGCTCGGGGAAGTCGTTGACGGCGTTCCATGCGGCGTCGGCGTCGAGGTAGTTGTTGTAGGAGAGCTCCTTGCCGTGGTGCTGCACCGCCGTGGCGACGCCGCCGAGGGCGTCCTCCCCCAGCGAGCCATCGCGGTAGAAGGCCGCCCCCTGGTGGGGGTTCTCCCCGTAGCGCAGCCCGGCGACGCGCTCGAGGGGGACACTGAGGGCAGGGGGCGACTCGTCGCCGTCCCAGAGCCACTCGGCGACGGCGCTGTCGTAGCTGGCGACGTGCTGGAAGGCCTTCCAGGCGAGGCGCCGGCGGGCATCGCCGTCGAGGCCACCCCCGGCGAGGGATTCGAGGGTGGCGGCGTAGTCGGACGGGTCGACAAGGACGATGACGTCGGTGTGGTTCTTGGCGGCGGCGCGGAGCATGGTGGGACCGCCGATGTCGATGTTCTCGATGCCCTCGGCGAGGGAGGCGCCGCCCTCCTGCGTGACCACCGAGCGGAAGGGGTAGAGGTTGCAGGCGACGAGGTCGATGGCGCCGAAGCCGTGCTGGTCGAGGGCCTGACCGTGCTCGGGCAGGTCGCGGCGGGCGAGGATGCCCGCGTGGACGGCCGGGTGGAGGGTCTTCACGCGGCCATCGAGCATCTCGGGGAAGCCCGTGACCTGCTCGATCCCGGTGACGGGGACGCCCGCCGCCTCGACGGCGCGCTTGGTGCCGCCCGTCGAGACGAGCTCCCAGCCGAGCTCGTGGAGCCCGCGGGCGAAGTCCTCGATTCCGGTCTTGTCGTAGACGCCTAGCAGAGCGCGCATCGCTCACCTCCATTGCTCCCCTTCCGGAGAAGCAAAAGGCCCGTCCGTACGGAACGGACCGGCCCAGGCGAGCGGCCAACACTGTTCTGACTCGGGCTCCCCCGCGGTACTCCGCGTATTCGCCAGTCACCCGAGCAGGTCGAGGATAGCAGGGCGCGGGAGGGGCCGTCGACCGTTGCGCGACGAATTTTCACAGAGCGCCTCTGGACATCGTGGCGGAAAGGCAGCAGGATAGTTGGATGCGAACAACGTTGACGCTGGACGACGAAATCGTCGCGGCCCTGAAGGAACGTGCGCGGACGCTCGAGAAGCCGTTCAAGCAGGTGGTGAACGAAGTTCTGCGGCGTGGTCTGTCTGAGTCCCCGAAGGAGGGAGAGGAGCAACCCTCCTCCGAGGAGGAGCGTCCGGTCTTCAAGGTGAAGCCGATCGCGAGTGGGTTCGCCCCGGGGGTGGACCCGTTGAAGTTGAAGGAGATCAACGCCGAGCTTGAGCTCGAAGAGTGGCTGAGGAAGCTGCGGGCGTGATCGTCCCGGACCTGAACCTAATCCTCTACGCCTACAACGACTCGTCCCCGTACCACCAGCCTGCCAGTCGCTGGTGGGGTGACCTGCTGAGGGGTCCGGAAACGGTTGGCATCCCCTGGGCAGTGGCCACCGGCTTTGTCCGGCTGATCACCGGGCCCCACGTGATGGGTCAGCCGGCGACAACTGACCTGGCGCTCGACACAGTCGAGGAGTGGTTCCGCCTGCCCCACGTGTCGCCGCTGGAGCCCGGGCGGGAACACCTCTCGCTTATGCGGCGGGCGCTGGCGACGACCGGCGCCGGCGGGAACCTCGTGAACGACGCGCATGTCGCGGCGCTGGCCATCGAGCACGGGGCCGAGGTCCACTCGAACGACGGGGACTTCGGGCGCTTTCCCGGGCTGCGCTGGCGAAACCCGCTCTAGGGCCTCAGGAGCGCCAGGCGCGGACGATGGAGCCTCCTCCGAGGACCTCGTCGCCGCGGTAGAAGGCGATGGCCTGGCCGGGGGTGAGGGCGCGCTGGCGGAGGTCGAAGCGCACGGTAGCGGTGTCGCCGGCGGCGTCGGCGAGGGTGGCGGGGGCGGCCTCGGCCTTGTAGCGGGGCTTGGCCTCGATCGGCTCGCCGGGAGGGGGCGGGGCGCCCATCACCCAGGTGACGGCCTCAACGGCGGCGTGGTCGGCGTAGAGGTCGTCCTCCTCGCCGACGGTGACGACGTTGGTGGCGGCGTCGATGGCGGTCACGTAGCGGGGCTCGCCGAGGGCGATGCCGAGGCCCTTGCGCTGGCCGACGGTGAAGCCGGCGACGCCCCCGTGCTGCGCGAGCACGGCGCCTTCGGCGTCGCGCAGCTCGCCGGGGCGGGGCTCGACGCGTTCGGAGACGAAGGCGCGGTAGTCGTTGCCGGGGACGAAGCAGATCTCGACGCTGTCGGGCTTCTCGGCGACGTCGAGGCCCGCGCGGCGGGCGACCTCGCGCACCTCGTCCTTGCGCAGATCGCCGACGGGGAGGAGGAGCTTCGCGAGCTGCTCCTGCCCGAGCATGTAGAGGACGTACGACTGGTCCTTGGAGTCGTCGACACCCTTGAGGAGGCGGTGAAGGGCGCCATCCTCGCCGCGGGCGACGCGCGCGTAGTGACCGGTCGCGAGGAGGGCGGCGTCGAAGGCGGGGAGGCGGTCGAGGAGGGCGCGGTACTTGATGTGCTCGTTGCAGCGGGCGCAGGGGTTGGGGGTGCGGCCGGCGGCGTACTCGGCCACGAAGGGGTCGACGACGTGCTCGCGGAAGGCGTCCTCGAAGTTGAGGACGTAGTGGCGGATGCCGAGCTGGCCGGCGACGCGGCGGGCGTCTCCGATGTCCTCGACGCTGCAGCACTGCTGGTGGCCGCGAAGCTGTCCGGGGCGCTCCTCGGTCCAGAGGCGCATGGTGACGCCCACGACATCGTAGCCCTGCTCGACGAGGAGGGCGGCGGCGACGGAGGAATCGACGCCGCCGGACATGGCGCAGACGACACGGGGGGCGCTCATAGCTGTGCTATTCTCCCTGCGACCGCGTCAGGCGGAATGGAGCGCGCGCTCTGGAAGCCGAGCCACTCGCCCACCGCATCATCGACCTACTCTCCGAGCTGCAGGCCGAGGACGTCGCCCTGCTGGACATCGGCAAGGCGTCGAGCTTTGCCGACTACTTCGTGCTGGCGACGGCGCACTCGCCGTTGCAGTTCAGTGCCATCGTGGAACGGCTGGGGCATGAACTCAAGGCGGCGGGCGTCCCGCCGCGCCACGAGGAGGGCCGCAAGGAGAGCGGCTGGGTGCTGATCGACTTCGGGGACGTGATCGTGCACGTGTTCTCGCCGGAGAAGCGGGAGTACTACC
>DAOUID010000081.1:0-8491 GCA_034428315.1 Dehalococcoidia bacterium | reverse complement strand
CCGATCACGTCGTCGAGGATGAACAGCGCCACGAAGAGCCAGCCCAGCAGCGGCGCCCCCCGCACCACCTCGATGTAGGTCGTGCAGGTCCACGAGACCGCCTTCATGCGCGACGCTCGCCCCAGCGCCAGCGGGATGGCGATGACGAGGCCTCCTGCGATGCCCACCGGGGCCAGCACGAGGTTCAACACGAACCCGTCGAGCTCGCGCGGCCGGGCGCCCCCGAAGGCCAGCAGCACGAGCAGCACGATCGGCAGCGCCGCGATCAGCAGCCCCGCCACGCTGCGCTGCTGGAGTGTTCGTCCCGGTCCCGCTTCCCGCGGCATGCGGATCGTGATCGCGTAGCCCGCATAGAGCAGGCCAACCGCGATCAGGTACCAGAGCGTCGACCAGATGGCTGCGCCCCCGTGCGCCAGCAGGAGGATCGCGAAACCCGAGGCCAGGACGATGAAGAGGTGGTCCCGACGCCCCAGGCTCGCCCACGTCCCGTAGGCCAGCCCGATCAGCAGGAACACGAAGCCCACGCTGAACCAGAGCCGCCACTCCTGGTCCATCGGGTAGCCGCCCGCGAACAGCAACCAGCGGTTGTCCGTGATCACGCGCCAGTTCGCATCCACGAATACGAAGTAGATGACCCCGTAGATCAGGAATCCGAGGATGATCGCCGTAACGACCGTCAGGAGCGTGCCGCCCCGCGAATTGAAGAGGTTGTGCCGCGCCCACTCGCGCAGGCGCACGATGCGTGGCCGCCGCGCCCGCTCGCGGTGCGGTGGCAGCACGATGCGCTGTGGGTTCTGAGCCGGCATGTCAACCATCAGCGCACCCTCCTAGATCCGCTGCGCGGTCACCCGCGCATTGAAGAAGTTCATCACCAACGAGATCGCGAACGAGATCAGCATGTAGGTGACGATGATGACGAAGAACATCTCCAGCGCGTGCCCGGCCTTGTTCTGCACGATGTTCGCGACCCGGAACAGGTCGTCGTACAGCACCGCGTACGCCAGCGAGGAGTTCTTGTTGATGTTCAGGTACTGGTTCGTGACCGACGGGATGATCTGCCGCAACGCCTGGGGAAGGATCACCAGCGTCAGCCGCTGGTAGCCCGAGAGTCCGATCGCGTTCGCCGCCTCCGATTGCCCCCTCGGAAGCGCCTGGATGCCGCCCCGCACGATCTCCGCGATGAAGGCGCTCGTGTACAGCGTGAGCCCCGCAACCAGCGCGGTGAACTCCGGCTCCATCACCATCCCTTCGATGTAGTGCGTGCCCTCGATCATCGGTCGGTCCATGCTCACCGGCGCCCCGAGGACGAAGAACGAGATCAACGCGCCCACCGCGAACACCCCGACGGCCCAGCGGTTCGCGAACTGCGGCTGCCCCGTCTCCCGCTCGCGAGCCTGCCGCATCGCCCGCAACCGCCCCGCCGCCACCGCCATCGCGATCAGCGCCGCGACCCACACCCCCACGAACCAGTCCGGCGTGTTCCAGAACCCCCCATCCGGGACCGGCCAGGGCATCGCCATTCCGCGATTCGAGACGAAGAAGAAGTCGCCCACGTTCACGACGTTCTCGATAAGCGGCGCCCCGATGAGCAGGATCGTGTAGACCAGCACCACCTGCACCAGCAGCGGCGTGTTGCGGAAGATCTCCACGTACAGCATCGCCATCTGCGCCACGAGCCAGTTCGAGGAGAGCCGGGCAACGCCCACGAGCACGCCCAGCACCGTCGAGAGCGCTATCGCGACCAGCACCGCCCGTAGCGAGGACCACACCCCCACCAGGTACATCGTGATCCGCGAGTTCGTGACGCCGTCGACGTCCGTCAGCCACTGGTTGCCGACCTTGAACGCCGCCGGCTCGTTCAGGAATCCGAAGCCGAACTCGCGCAGGTCCAGCGAGGTGTAGACGTAGCCGATCACCACGGCGGTGATGGCCACGTAGATGCCCTGCGTCAGCAATCGCCGGACGCCACGCCGGTAGATCAGCGGGACGCCTGGCCCCGGAGGTGGCGCGCTGCCCGCTGCTACCGCCATGCGCCATCACCTGGCTGCGCGCCGTCGCGCGCGCGACCCTCGGGCATGTAAACAGCTGCGCGGATGCCTGGCGCCTGCTGGGTCAATGGAAACCCCTTCCCTCGGCGCGTCCCCCAGTTCGTCCGCGCAAGAATAACCGGATCGAAGGGAAAAAGGGGCAAAGATTCTGGGGGAAAGGAAGGGGGCGCCCACTGGGCGCCCCCTTCGTTGTGGTTGCCTCTGCGAGCCCGTAACGGCCCGCAGCCGTGTGGCCTAGCGGTATGGCAGTGCGTACTGGATGCCGCCCTGGCCCTTGGGGCAGCCGTCGTTGTTGATGACCAGGTCGTTCAACGTGCACGCGCGAGGAATGTTGTCCCCGATGGTGCGGTCGTAGATCTCGCCGTAGTTCCCCACGGCCTTGATCGCCCGATAGATGAACTGCGCATCAACGCTGTCGAACCCGAGAGCCGCAACATCGCCGCCCTGGAACGGGACGCCGAGCAGTCGCGCCACCTCGGTGTTCCGCGGGTTCGCTGCCTCAGCATCGACGTTGTCCCGCGTGATGCCGATCTCCTCGGCCCTGATCAGGCCGTGGACGACCCAGTTCACGACGTCCTTCCACTCGCTGTCGTAGTCCCGCACGCCGGGAGCGAGCGGCTCCTTCGAGATGATCTGCGGAAGGATCTTGTAGTCCGCGGCGTCATCGCGAACGGCGATGCGCGAGGCGAGGTCCGAAGCGTCCGCCGTCAGCACGTCACAGCGTCCCGAGAAGAACGCATCCGCGACGTCCTGGCTCAGGCCGCCCTGCGGGTCGTACTCGAGCCCGATGTCCGTGAAGTGGTCGGCCACGTTCTGCTCGGTGGTCGTACCGGTCTGCACGCAGATGATCGCGTCGCCCATGTCCGAGGTCGAGTCGATCCCGGAATCGGTGCGAACGGCGAAACCCTGACCCGTGTAGAACGTGGTCTGGGCGAAGTCCACGGCCAGCTCGCGGTCGCGCGAGGCCGTGATCGTCGTCGTGCGGATGAGCACGTCGATCTCTTCTTCGGCCAGCAGCTCGAAGCGCGTGGACGCGTCCGAAGCGTCGATGTACTCGACCTTCGTGTGGTCCTTCAGCACCGCAGCCGCAAGCGCCTTGCAGAACTCGATGTCGAAGCCGACGACCGTGCCGTCTGCCTCACGGAACCCGAAGAGCGGCTGCGTCTGCTTGACGCCGCACTTCAACTCCCCGCGGTCCTTGATGGTCTGGACGGTGTTGCCGCGGCCTTCGCCGCCACCGTCTCCGTCGTCGTCGCCGCCACATGCCACGGCAACGAGCGCCAGCATCGCCACCACACCGGCGGCAAGCAGGCCAAAGCGCAGTTTCTTCATAGGTCCCCCTTCGCTATCTACGGGCGTTTGGCCCGCGCAGTCTAAGGGTATGGCCGCATTTGGGCTACCTGGTAGGGATAGCCTTTACCACCTCGTCACCCCGATGCCGTTCGCAGCGCCTCCGCAGTCCTCCGTGTGAATCCGAGGAAACCCCCGGTACCGATTGCCACCATATTCAGACCGTAGTTTCGTCCTTCGCTGAACACCTTGAGTGTCGCAATGTTCGCGCAAGCTGCCTTGAAGTAGTTGAAAATCTCCCAGTACCGCAGCTCATCTCCCCCGATCTCGAACGCCTCCACCTCCCGCAGCAGGTCGAGGATCGGCTCCGGCGGCCCGAACATCCGCCCCTTGATGTAGGCGAAAAAGGCCACGTCCTCCATCGGATCGCCCAGGTTCGACCACTCCCAGTCCACGTGCGCCATGATCTTCCCCTCGTGCAGGATGAAGTTCCCTGCGCTCAGGTCCCCGTGATTGAGCCGTACCGGCCGCTTCGGCTCCGGGATGTTCCGCCGCAGCCACGCGATCGTCTCCTCGAGCAGCGGCTCCCGAACGTACCGGTAGCGCTCGTAGCGGTCCGTCCAGAGGTCGAGCTGCTCCAGCGTGCTCTGGCGCGTGTCTTTCGGGATGCCCAGGTCGTGCAGCCCCAGCTCCTCGCACGAGTAGCGGTGCATCTCTCCGATCGACTGAATGTAGGTGCGCAGGATCGCCTGCGACTTCTCCGGGTCCGCCAGGTAGCCGAAGCCCCCGTCCCCCTCCACCCGCTCCGTCACCATGAAGGGGTAGCCGAACCACTGCGGGTCCTCCACCAGCCAGCGCGGCTTCGGCACCGGCACCGGTCCCCCGTGCAGCGCCTGCAGCAGCCTGAACTCCGGCTCGCTCGAGGTGCCCAGCACCCCGCCCTGCTCGATCCGGAACACGAGCTCCGCCTCGTCCGGCTGGTCCGTCTTCACCACCAGTGTCTCCCGCGATTGCCCCGAGGCGAGCCTCCGCAGCTCCACCACCTGCACCGTCTTCCCCAGCGCATCCGAGAGGAATGCCGCCGCCTCGTCCCTGCGAATCTCCGGCTGGTACGGCATCGCCTACCTCCGCTGCCGGCCCGGGTACGTGAACCCGATCGGCTGCCAGAACTCCGCCTGCGCCAGGTTGATCTCCATGAGCGCATCCGTGATCCCGAGCCGGTCCGCGGGCAAGTCGTTGAAGCCGTACTCCCCCTGCTCGTAGGCCGCGTGGATCGCCGACGTGATCGCCTCCCGCAGCGCCTCGTTGTGCTCCCGCAGCCCCTCCAGCCCCTCGTCCGCCGGCCGCGCGGGCGCCGCTACCGCGTCCCCCCCGAGCGCTTCGTTCGCCTTCGCGAGCACACCCTCGAGCTTCGCGTTCTCCCCCGCCAGGAAGTCGGGCTCGCGTTCATCCCGCCCCTCGAGGTGCTGCAGCATCAGCGCCATCTGCGTGCCCATCGCCTGCGCCCAGTCGGATTGCAGCTCCGGGATGAGCACGTCCTCGAGCACGTTGCGCATGCCCACGATCAGCTCGTCGCTCGTCGGTCGCACGCTCGATTCCCTCCATCCACCCCGGGCTCGGCTCGCCCCTCGGGCAGGCCGCAGATGATACCCGCGCCTCCCGCCAGCCGCTTCTTTCCATGGGTTGACGTGTTGCAAAAGCGCTCATGCGCTATATTCTTTCATCAGTTTCGACTGTTCAGGAGGGCAGATTCGCCATGAACAAAACCGAGATGGTGGCCGCATTGGCCAGGAAGACCGAGATCACGCAGTCCAAGGCTGCTGAGGTCGTCGACGCGATCTTCAGCACGGTTCCGGGGCAAGGCCTCATCGCAGGCGAGCTCCAGGGCGGGGGCGAGGTCTCCATTGGCGGCTTCGGCAAGTTCGAGACGCGCGAGCGGGGAGCTCGCACCGGCCGCAACCCGGCGACCGGCGCGACCATCCAGATCGCCGCCAAGCGCGCTCCCGCCTTCAAGGCCGCCAAGAACCTGAAGGATTCTGTCTAGGCGTTACACAACGGGTGGGGCGGCGCCCGCCATCACAAGGGGCCGCCCCACCCGATCCGTAGCACGCCCCGCCAGTCTGGCCACCACTCCCCACAACCCCCGGCGGCGGTACGATCGTACGCATGACGAGGGCGACTACCCCCCGCGGGGCGCGGCGCGTGCTGCTTGGCCCACTCTGGCAGTGGGCCATCATCGTCATTGTCATCGTTCCCCTTGGGCTGGCCCTTGCCGCCTGGGGCGGCGCCTTCAACGCCACCGCCGAGACCGTCGCCCGCCACGCCCTGCGCGCCTGGTCCATCATCCTCTTCAGCGCCTCCCTCGCCTGGCTCGCCCTGGTCGTGCCGGGCGTCTTGCTCAGTACGGTCACGGCCCGCAGGCGCGGTACTCCCGGACTCGTGGGGCAGGGCGCCTCCCTCTTCTGGGTCGGGATATTCCTCGTCGTGACCGCCCTCGCCGGCTCCGTTGCCGTCTGGCTTGGGCTGGGCGGCTGGCCCCGCTAGCCCTTAGCCGCGTCCAGCGCTGCCACGACCCGCTTCGGCGCTATGAGCCGCCAGGCCTCCTCCACCAGCGCCGCTACCTCCTCCCAGTCCACCTCCCCGTCGACCCGCACCCCCACCCATCCCCGCGGCCCCATGTACGGCGGCACGAAGAACCGCTCCGGCGCCGCCTCCACCAATAGCTCCTGCGCCCCCTCCGCCGCCTTCAGCCAGAGCGCCACCCGCCCGTCCCCGTGATGGTCGTTCGCGAAGTGCGCGAACAGCTTTCCCCGCACCCGGAACGTGGGCATGCCCCACGCTTCCTTCTCCTCGGTCTCCGGCAGCGCGAGACACACCGCCCGCACCCGCTCCAGGGTCGCCGCCGAATCGTTCATGCCTGCGAGTCAAACTCCACCTGCACGTTTCCTCGCACCGAGGGCTGCCCGTCCTCCATGAGCGTCACCACCTCGAGGTCCACCAGCTTCCGGCCGTCCTCCTCCCGCTTGTCCACCACCCGGCCCGCGACCATGAGCGGGTTCCCCGCGAAGTCCGGCCGGCGGTAGGCGACCCGCACGCTCCGTACCGTCGCGCCCTCGCCCGCCCAGTCGCTCGCGTAGCTCGTGATCCACGCCAGCTTCATCAGCCCCGGCACCACCGCGCCGCGAAAGCCCTCGCGCTGCGCCGTCGCCGAGTCGCTGAAGCGGCTTTTCGTCGCCGGATCCTGGCCCATGAAGCGGAGCGCGTCGTCCTCGGTCGGCGTGCGATCCAGCGGCGCCAGCTCGTCGTCGATGTTCACGTCCTCGAAGCTGGTCATTGCAGCCTCCTCGCAGCCGACGATCATACCCGCGCAGGCAACCCCGCCCCTCCCTCGCCGACTCGTTGACGCGCCCCCGCCCGCCTGCCACGCTACCAGCGCGTGGCCCGCCCTCCGCGAGCCGGGCCGGAGGCCCCCATGGAAGACACCCTCATCGAGCAGCTCAAGAACGAGATCCGCTACGAGTTCTCCCGCGAGGGTCCCCCCGAGGGCTTCCCCAGATTCCCCGATATCCCCGGCGGCCGCTACACCGACCCCGGGTTCTTCGAGCTCGAGCAGAAGTACCACTGGCCCCGCACCTGGCTCTTCGCCGGACGCCAGGAGGAACTTCCCGAGGTCGGCAGCTACTGGCTCTGGGAGTCGCTGCCCGACACGCCCGTCGTCCTCGTCCGCGACGCCGACATGCGCATCCGCGCCTTCCGCAACGAGAGCCCCAACAAGGCCCCCCTCGTCCCCTGGCACGACGATGGCCACCTCAAGACCGAGGTCGAGTTCGACGCCCCCGGCAAGCTCTTCCGCCAGCAGCACTTCCCTCGCCGCACCCTCCCCGAGGGGGTCCTGCGCTGCCAGCGCCGCGGCTGGGCCTACGACACCAACGGCCACCTCGTCTCCCTCCCCCACGGCGAGGAGATCGAGGCCATCCCCTACGGCGACCGGAGCCTCACCGAGTACCGATGCGAGGTCTGGGACGGCTGGGTCTTCGTCAACCAGGACCCGGACGCCATGCCCCTCATCGAGTGGCTCGGCCCCATCGCTCGCCAGATGGCCCAGTTCCAGGGCGAGAACCTCCGCCTCTTCGAGAAGGACTCGCTCGTCATCAGCTGTAACTGGAAGGTGACCGTCGAGGCCTTCCAGGAGGTCTACCACTTCAAGCACATTCACCAGAAGGAAGGCGTCACCATGCTCGATCAGCGCGGCGCCACAATGGGCCTCTTCCCCCATGGCCACTCGCGCATGATCACGCCCATCACCAAGCGCGCCGCCACGGCCTCGGGCATGGAGGATCCCCTCGACTGGAAACCCGGCGCCGGCATGATGCGCGGCTTCGGTGACATGGGACCGATCAAGGAGATCGAGTCCGTGGTCCCCATGGTCGGCTGCACCAGCACCGCTTTCAGCATCTTCCCCAACCTCATCACGCCGGTCGGGGCCACGGGCATGCCTTTCCTCCTCTGCTGGCCCATCGATGTCGGCCACACCCTCTTCGAGTGGGTCACCTTCATGAACGACTGGGGCGACGACGACGATCCCGCCATCGTCGAGATGCGGGCGCAGCGCCTCCACGAGCGCACCATCGTGATGGAGGAGGACACCCGCAACATGACCCCCATGCAGAAATCCCTCGACTCCCCCGGGCTGATCGGCATCCCCGTCAGCTACCAGGAGCGCCGCATCTGGCACTGCGCCGAGACGCTCGACCGCGCCATCGGCCGCGAGCGCATCCCCGAGCACCTGCGCGTGCCCCAGCTGCTCGAGCCCTACCTCGAGCGCTAGGCCGGGTCCGGGGGCTCCGAGAAGTTCAGCAGGTTCCCGTCCGGGTCGCGGACGATGAAGCCCGTGATGCCCCACGGCTTCGTCTCAAGCTCCCGGAGGAAGTCGACGCCTCGCTCGCGGTATTCCTCGTACAGCCCCTCGACATCGTCGGCCTCGAGATACGCCCCCAGGAGCTCGCCCCGCTCCGCCGCCTCCCGGTCCAGCACCGGCGCCGCCACGAGGCGCACGTTCAGGCGCACCCCGTCCCGGCTGACCTGCGCGTAGACCGGGGGATCGCCGAAGAGAAACCGCACCTCGAATCCGAGCTGCTCCCGGAAGAACCGCG
>DAOUID010000080.1:0-7299 GCA_034428315.1 Dehalococcoidia bacterium | reverse complement strand
AGTGGCTGGGCCGCGAGCTGACGTTGCCCGGCGCAGCGCTCGCAGGTTCGAACACGCTGCGCATCGAGTACGAGAACGACTACGACCACGGCGGAGACGGTATCCACCAGTTCATCGACCCGGAGGACGGCGAGGAGTACCTGTACACGAACTTCGAGCCGTTCGACGCCCACCGCCTGTTCCCCTGTTTCGACCAGCCCGACATCAAGGCGCGCTACCAACTGACCGTGACCGCGCCCTCCGAGTGGACGCTGACGGCGAACTCGCAGGAAGTCTCGGCGGAGACGCTGGGGGACGGGCGCATCCGGCGGGTCTACGCGGAGACCCCGCCCTTCAGCACCTACCTGTTCGCGCTGATCGCGGGGCCGTACCACGTGGCCACGGCCGAGCACAACGGGATCCCGCTGGGCCTGCTCTGCCGGAAGTCGATGGCGCAGTACCTCGACACGGAGGAGCTGTTCGCGATCACGCGGCAGGGGCTGGACTTCTTCGGGGAGTTCTTCGACTACGCCTACGCCTTCGGCAAATACGACCAGATCTTCGTGCCCGAGTTCAACCACGGGGCGATGGAGAACGTGGGAGCGGTGACCTTCAACGAGTCGATGGTGTACCGCGATCCGCCCACGGAGAACCAGCGGCGGCGCCGGGCGGAGGTGATCCTCCACGAGATGGCGCACATGTGGTTCGGCAACCTCGTGACGATGAAGTGGTGGAACGACCTCTGGCTGAACGAGAGCTTCGCCACCTACATGTCCTACCTCGCGATGGAGGGCGCGACGCGCTTCCAGTCGGGGTGGCAGGACTTCAACAACGGCATCAAGAACTGGGCCTACCGGCAGGACCAGCTCATCACGACGCACCCGATCGCGGGGACGGTGCGCGACACCGACGAGACGTTCCTGAACTTCGACGGGATCACGTACGGGAAGGGCGCCTCGGTGCTGAAGCAGCTCGTCGCGACCATCGGGATTGACGGCTTCCGCGAAGGCATGCGGCACTACTTCCGCACCTACGACTACGGCAATGCCTCGCTGCACGACTTCCTGGGGGCGCTGGAGGAGGGGAGCGGGCGCGATCTGGGCGAGTGGTCGCGGCTGTGGCTGGAGACATCGTCGCTGAACACGATCCGGGCCGACTGGGAGAGCGACGGGGAGCGCGTGACGCGGCTGGAACTGAGCCAGACCGCGCCGGCCGACTACCCCACCATCCGCCCGCACACGCTGGAAACCGGGCTGCTCACGGACGACGGAACGGGGACGGCCATCGAGTCCGTTCCGGCCGTCCTCGAAGGCGAGCGCACGGAGGTCGAGGAGGCG
The DNA here is from genome assembly GCA_034428315.1 of Dehalococcoidia bacterium. Taxonomy (GTDB): domain Bacteria; phylum Chloroflexota; class Dehalococcoidia; order Tepidiformales; family Tepidiformaceae; genus UBA2991. The sequence continues at coordinate 5,983 of DAOUID010000080.1, read as the reverse complement.
CGTGGCCGCCTCCGGCCGGCCCTGGTGTATCCGAACTTCAACGACCACGCCTACGCCAAGATCGCGCTCGACGACGAGTCGGTGGCGTGGGCGCGCGAGAACATCGAGCGAGTCGGGGACGACCTGCTGCGGCAGCAGCTCTGGTCGACGCTCTGGAGCATGGTGCGCGACCAGCAGCTCAAGTCGACGGACTTCCTCGCGATCGTGCGGGAGAAGATCGGGTTCGAGCAGAACATCGAGCTGGTCGACTCGGTGCTGGGGCACGCGGCCAGCTCGCAGAACCGGTACGTGCCGGCGGAGCAGCGGGACGCCGAAGCCCACCTGCTGTTCGAGACAGCGCGGGAGGGGCTCCTGGCCGCTTCCGACAACGACACGCGCATCATCTGGGGACGGGCGCTCGTGGGCCTCGCCGTGAACCCGGACGACCTCGCCTACGTCGGTCGCCTGGCGGACGGGGACGAGGTGATCGAGGGTTTCGAGCTCGACCAGGACATGCGCTGGGGCGTTGCCGCACGGCACACCTCCTTCGGGCTGCCGGGGGCAGCGGAGCGAGTCGCCGCCGAAGCCGAGCGCGACCCCTCCGACCGGGGGCAGCGCGCGCAGCTCCGCTGCGAGACCGCCGTTCCAGACGCGGGCGTGAAGGCAGCGGCGTGGGAGCGCTTTAACGACGAAGGGTACAGCTCGCGCTACCTGAACCAGGCGGCGATGAGCGGCTTCAACTGGACGCACCAGGCGGACCTGCTCGCACCCTACGTCGACGCCTTCTTCGAGCAGGTCGGCGGCATCTTCGTGGAGCGCGACCGCGAGTTCGCGACCGTGTTCTACGGCGGGCTGTTCCCGGGCTACCGGGTCGAGCAGGACACGCTCGACCGCGCGCAGGCGCTCCTGGACGAGACGCCGGAGGAGCAGGCGGTGCTGCAGCGCATGCTGCGCGAGGCGATCGACGACCTCGGGCGGGCGATCGCCTGCCGGGAGTTCGCGGCGAGCTAGCCGCGGACCCCGGGGAGGCGCTCGGCGAGGGCCTCGACGAGGCCGGCGATGGGAACGCGCACCTGCTCCTGCGAGTCGCGCTCGCGGATGGTGACGGCCTCGTCCTCAAGCGTGTCGAAGTCGACGGTGACGCAGAGGGGCGTGCCGATCTCGTCCTGGCGGCGGTAGCGGCGGCCGATCGACTGCGTCTCGTCGTACTGGGTCATCCAGTGCGAGCGGATGAGGGCGTGGATGCGCTTCGCGGTGGGCGTGAGGGTGTTTTTCTTGGAGAGCGGCAGCACCGCCACCTTGATGGGCGCGATGACGGCCGGGAGCTTGAGCACGACGCGCTCGTCGCCCTTCTCGTCGGGCTCGACGGTGTAGTTCTCGAGGAGTGCGACGGCGAGGGTGCGGGTGAGGCCCGCGGCGGGCTCGATCACGTAGGGCGTGAAGCGCTCGCGGGTTTCCTCGTCGAAGTAGCTGAGGTCCTGGCCGCTGTGCTCGCTGTGCGCCCTCAGGTCGAAGTCGGTGCGGTTGGCGATACCTTCGAGCTCACCCCAGCCCCAGGGGAACTCGTACTCGATGTCGCTGGTGCCGGCGCTGTAGTGCGAGAGCTCCTCGGGCTCGTGGTCGCGGATGCGCATGCGGACGGGATCGATGCCGATAGTCTCGGCGTACCAGCGCTGGCGCTCGTCGATCCAGTAGCGGTGCCACTCGGCGGCGTCGGAGGGGCGGCAGAAGTACTCCATCTCCATCTGCTCGAACTCGAGCGTGCGGAAGATGAAGCGGCCGGGCGTGATCTCGTTGCGGAAACTGACGCGGGTCTGGGCGATGCCGAAGGGGAGCTTGCGGCGCATGGAGCTGCGCACGTTCTCGAAGTTGACGAACATGCCCTGGGCGGTCTCGGGGGGCAGGTAGGCGGTGGAGCCCTCGTCCACGACCGTGCCCACCTGGGTGCTGAACATGAGGTTGAAGAGGCGGGGCTCGGTCAGCTCGCCGCCGCAGCTGGGGCAGAGGAGATTGCCCGCCTCGTCGCGCTGTACCGCACCGTACTGGCCTTCCTCGATGTGGTCGGGGCGGAAGCGCTGGCGGCATTCCTTGCAGTCGACGAGCGGGTCGTTGAAGGTCTCGGTGTGGCCGCTGGCCACCCAGACGCGGGGGTTGGTCATCAAGGCCGCGTCGATGCCGACGACGTCGTCACGCTCGCGCACCATGGCGCGCCACCAGGCGTCGCGGATATTGCGCTTCAGCTCGACGCCGAGGGGACCGTAGTCGTAGGCGTTGGCGAAGCCGCCGTAGATCTCGGATGAGGGGAAGACGAAACCCCGGCGCTTGGCCAGGGAGACGATGGTGTCGAGGTCGGGTGCGGGCACGGGTGGCTCCAATCTCGCGCTGGCTGCGCGGCCTGGGAGGCTTCACCTTCGCCCAACGGCGGGTTAGGCGCCAGAGTCGAGGGCGGCGACCAGCATCTCCAGGGCGTGCTCGGCGATCTGCTCCATGATGGCGACACGCGAGCCCTCGAGCTGGAGCTCCTTGCTGACCGTGCCGCCGGGCCCGGCCACGGCGAAGGAGACGCCGCCGATAGGCCTGGAGGTGCGGCCCTTCGTAGGCCCGGCCATGCCACTCTCGGCAACGACGTAGTCGGCGCCGGTGCGTTCACGCACGGACTCGGCGACGGCGGTCACGCCCGCGGGAGTGACGGTCCCGTGCTCGCGCAGGAACTCGATGCTGACGCCGAGGGTGTCCGGCTTCGAGGGCATCGTATAGGCGACCAAACCCCGATCGAACCACTTCGAGGCGCCGGACACGCTGATGAGCCGCGCGGAGATGAGGCCGCCGGCGGTGCTCTCGGCGACGGCCACGCGCGCCTCGCGGGCAAGGAGCAGCTCGCCGACGCGGGCGGCGAGGGCATCGTTCTCTTGAATGGACATGGCCCGATGCTACGCTGCCGCGATGCCCGAGTACGAGATCACGATCGTCGACTCCTTCACGAGCGAGCGGTACGCGGGGAATCCCTGCGCCGTCGTCACCCGAGCGGAGGGGCTCAAGACGGAGCAGATGCAGGCGATTGCGCAAGAGATGAACCTGAGCGAGACCGCGTTCGTCACGTCCTCGCAGGTGGCGGACGTGCGCGTGCGCTTCTTCACGCCGAGGAAGGAGATTCCGCTCGCCGGACACCCGACCATCGCCACGATGCACGCGCTCGTGGAGGAGGGCCGCTTCGAGGTGGGTGAGGCACCTCGCCGGATCACGCAGGAGCTGAGCGTCGGCGTGCTGCCGGTAGACCTCTCTCGCGGGGAGGGCGGGCGGGTGCGCGTCGCCATGACGCAGGCGACGCCCGAATTCCACCAGGAGCTCGACGGGGGCGCGTTCGCGGAGGTCCTGGGGATCGCCGCCGCGGACCTGCTCGCGGAAGCGCCGCCGCAGGTCGTGAGCACGGGCACGCGGCAGGCGATGATCGCGGTGGGGTCGCTGGCGGCGCTGGAGCGCGTGAGTCCCGACCTTGAGCGGCTGGCCGCGCTGGAGACGGCGGAGGGCTACTTCAGCACGCACGTGTTCGCACTGGAGACGTACGACCCGGCGAACCGTGTGCACTCGCGGCACTTCGGCCCGTCGTCGGGGGTCTGGGAGGATCCCGTGACGGGGAGCGCGACGGGCGGCATGGCCGCGTACCTGTGGCGCCACGGCCTCCTGCGGGAGGCCGCCTACACCGTCGAGCAGGGGCACATCATGGGGCGGCCGGGGAGGGTCGAGGTGGAGGTGGAGGGCGAGGGAAACACGCCTGCGGTCGTGCGCATCGCGGGGACGGCCGTCACGGTCCTGCGAGGGAGCATCACGATCTAGGGCGCCGCCGCGGGCGGAGGGCTCTGCTACGCTGCCCGCCATGAGCCGCACGGTGGACATGGCCGGGGCCGAGAAGCTGCTGCTCGAGGCGGACTTCGAGGACGTGAAGCTGCTGTGGTCGTCCAGCAACTACGTCTACCTGGCGAAGCTGTGCAGCGGCGACGGCCAGGAGATCGCAGCCGTCTACAAACCGGAGTCGGGCGAGACGCCCTTGTGGGACTTCCCCACCGGGACGCTCTACGCGCGGGAAGTGGCGGCCTACGAGCTCGCGCAGCTGCTGGGCTGGTCGTTCATCCCGCCGACGGTGGTGCGGGAGGGGCCTCAGGGGGTGGGGTCGCTGCAGCTCTATGTGCCCCACGATCGCGCCTCTCACTTCTTCGAGCAGCGCGATGATCCGGCGCTCGTGCCACAGCTCCAGCGCATGGCCGTGTTCGACTTCGTGGCCAACAACGCCGACCGCAAGGGCGGCCACTGCCTGCTCGACGAGCAGGGGAGGATCTGGGGCATCGACCACGGCCTCTGCTTCCACCGCGAGTACAAGATGCGCACGGTGATCTGGGACTGGGCGGAGCAGCCCATCTCGGACGAGTGGCTTGCCGACGTCGAGCAGACGGCGCTGGCCGTCGCGGGGGACGCAGAGGAAACCGAAGCGCTAAGAGCCCTGCTGTCCCTAGGCGAGGTCGAGGCGCTGCTGGGCCGGGCGGACCGATTGCTGCGGACGCGCGCCATGCCTACCCCGGGCCCGCACCGGAGCTACCCCTGGCCGCTGGTGTGAGGGGCCCGCTCCTCAGTCCGGGAGCTGCAGGAGCTGGAGGGTGTTCCCGTCGGGGTCGGCGAAGGTCGCGACCCAGCCACCCCAGCGCTCCTGCTCGGGCGGACGTGAGAACACGACGCCGCGATCGGCCAGGCGTCGGTGGGCGGCGGCGATATCGGGCACCTTGAAGTGCACCATGATGCGCAGGGGGTCGCGGGCAGGACCGTGGACCTCGTCGTGGGCGGCCACGCTGAGGCGGAAGCCGCCCCACTCGAAGTTCGCGAAGGTCGGCCGCTCGCTGCGGGGCGCCAGGCCGAGCACGTCGCGGTAGAAGGCGAGCATCTCCGGGTAGCGGTCCGTCCAGATGATGACGCCGGCAACGCCCTCGATGTCCCCGCGCGCGCTGGCCATGCGTGTCAGTCGAGGGGCCGGTAGGTGCGGCCGCCCTCGCCGGCCACCGCGTGGCCGAGGCCGGGGAAGGGGAAGTGGCCGCTCGCGATGAGGGCGCCCTCTGCCTCGATGCGGGACATGAGCGCCTTGCGGCTCGCCGCCGAGGAGACTTTGTCGACATCGGCGCCGGCGCACCAGCCGTCCTCGCGCACCTGCACGGGCTGGTGGGCAGCGTCGCCGATAAGGTAGGCCCGCTCGCCACCGCTGGCGAGGACGAAGGAGACGTGCCCGGGGGTGTGGCCGGGCGTCGGGACAGTCACGAGTTCGCTCGTGACGGCGTGCTCGCCCTCGACGAGATCGAGCAGGCCCGCCGACTCGATGGGGCCGAGCACGTTGTCGTACTGGGCGGCGGCGCGAAGCTCATCGCTACCGGTCCAGTAGTCCCACTCGGTCTGCTGGACGACGTGGCGGGCGTTGGGGAAGAGGGGAACGGCAGCGCCGTCGTCGTCGACGGTGTTCCAGCCGGTGTGGTCGAAGTGGAGGTGGGTGTAGACGACGAAATCGACATCCGTGGGCGGTACGCCGGCTGCCTCCATGACGGAAGGGAGGGCAGTGTCTTCCTTCAGTGGCATGGGAGCGGGCCGTCCGCCGAGACCGGTATCGACGAGGACGGCGTTGCCCTCGCTCACGACGAGCCAGGCGCCGAGGTTGAGCGTGAGGTTGCCGCCGCCGTCGAGGAACTCACCGTAGGGGCCCCAGGCGTCGGCGGGAACGTCGGGATAGAACATCGACGGGGGCATCGCCGTCCAGCTGTCCTGGAGGGCGATGATCTCGGCGTTACCGACCTGGTGGCGCTGGAACTTCCCCATCTCGATCCTCCTGCCGGCTGGCACAGGCGCGGGCAGTATGTGACGGCGCGCAGCCCCGCGTCTATGGGCAGCGCCTCGACCGCTAGAATGCCTGCGTGGGCGGCATAGCGAGGGCGGCGATCGCAGCCAGACGGGGCTTCACGCTCGGCGAGGTGGC
>DAOUID010000079.1:0-7808 GCA_034428315.1 Dehalococcoidia bacterium | reverse complement strand
AGCCTCCTCAGCACATGAAGCTGATTGGTTATCAAGGAATGACCTCATACATGGAAGGCTGGTTGATACAACAAGGGAACAGCTTCTAGAGGTGTGCCTTCTTATTGGCATATACTAAGAAGACAGGACTATTCCAGAATTAGGCCCTGTCAGTATTCAGTTGCCATGGCCGCCCAGGCGGAGATCATCGTGTTGGAGATGTTGAGGAAGCCGACCTTGGTGATGACTTCGGCGGGGACGATGATCTCGGGCTGAGGGCCGCGGGCGACGATGAGGCCGACGACGACCCAGGCGAGCGCCGCGATGATGATGAGGGGGAGCCGGAAACGCCTCACTGGCCGTCACCAGAGGCGCCGTTGGCGCCGCCGCCAAAGCGTTTCATGAAGGGGAGAAGCATGCGGATTCCGCCACCGATGGCCAGAGTCAGCCCGAGGACAATCCCCAGGAGGATGAAGAGCGGCTCAAGCCCGGTAAGGTCATCGAGCCAGAGGCCGAGCACGATGCCGACGACAATGCAGGTGGCGAAATACCAGCCTGCCCCCATGAGGTAGGCGGTGGGCGCTATCCAGCCGCCACGCTCAGGCTTCGCCATGACCGCGCTCAAACCGCGGGGATCATAGGGTGATTGTGAAGAGATGCGCAAGCGGCGATCGGGCCCACTGCCGGCCTACCCCTGCGGATCGTCGATCCCGCTCAGATCGAGCCCTTCGATGAAGTCCTTGAAGGGGCCGAGCCGCTCCAGCTCGGCCGGGTCGACGGGCTTCTCCGGCTCGCGCTCGACGGTCTCGTCCATGTCGCCGTCGCGGATGATCTCCCCGCCCTGGTCGAGGACGGCCTCCTCCGCGTAGATGGGCGCGCCGGTGCGGACCGCGAGGGAGATGGCATCGGAGGGGCGCGAGTCGATCTCGACGGCGTCGCCGTTCACGTCGAGGACGATGCGGGCGTAGTAGGTATCGCGGGCGAGGTCGTTGAGGAGGATGTGCTGGACCTTCGCGCCGAGTTGCTCGATGACGTTGCAGAGCAGGTCGTGGGTCTGGGGGCGGGGCGGGGTCACGTCGTGGAGGCGGAGGGAGATGCTCTCGGCCTCGTAGGGCCCGATCCAGATGGTGAGGTAGCGGTCGGTATCCTTTTCTCGAAGGATGGCGATGCGCTGATAGCTGTTGAGGGACAGACGGATGCTCTCGATGTTCATCTCGCGCATGGCCCACCCCCCGCCGGCAGCATCCGGCTCGATCGGGTCGATGATAGGAGGAGGCGAGGAGAGGCGGCAAGACGCCCGGTGGTTCAGGACCGCAGGTTGACGACCGTTGCGGCGGCGATGCTGACGGCGAGGATGGCCATAACGGGCTGCACGCCCACCCAGTCTCCGAGGGCCCCGGCGCCCAGCACGGGGAGGGAGGCGGCAAGGGCGGCCATCGCGCCCTGGGTCGCGACGACGCGGCCCTGGAGGGCGAGGGGGACGCGGTCGTTCAGCACGGTCTGGGCGGCGACGCCGACGATGGCGTAGGCGAATCCGAGGGGGAGCACGATCACCATGGCGAGCAGGGCGCCGCCGTCGAAGTCACCGAGATGCACGTCGTTGAGCCAGGCGGAGGCGCCGTAGCCGGCAAGGAAGGAGGCCTCCTCGTTGACGAAGGCGAGAGCGAGCAGCAGCCCCGTGAAGATGGCGAATCCGGCAGAGCTGAGGAGCCCGTGGGGGACGCGGTGGGCGAGGAAACCGGCGACGCGCAGCCCGACTATGACACCGAGCGCCGCGGGCGTGAATACGAGGGCGCCGATCTCGAAGGGGAGGCCGAGGACATCGCGGATGTAAGTCGGGACAAGACCGCCGAGGATGATGAGCATCATCGTGATGAGCGTGAGCTCGACGGCGGCCTTGAAGACGATGGGGTCGCGGCGCATGGCCCGCCACCCGGTCTGCCACCAGGAGGCGCGCTCCACCGATGCCGGGGCGAATTCGTCTGGGACGCCGCCCACGACCGGGGCGGCGGGCGATGGTTCGGGTTCGGGGAGGGAGGCGTCGGACTCGTCGCGGGTGCGGGCCACGGGCCCGATGCGGACGGCCTCGAAGGCGGCGAGCACGAAGAGCGCCGCGACGATGCCGAAGAGCACGTCGGCGCGCTCGAAGACACGGAGGGCGACGGGCGTGAGGACCGCGAACCCGACGATCTGGGCGGCGCCGCCCACGGCCTGGCCGATGGCGTTCGCCCGGGCCAGCTCGCCACGGGTGACGATGGCGGGGAGTATCGCGCCCTCGGCGGCGGAAACGAAGGGGGCGCAGACGGCGAGGAGGACGGCCACCACATAGAGCGTTCCGGCCCCACCTGGTTCGACGATGAAGGCGATGCAGACGGCGGCGCGGGCGAGGTTGCCAAGGGCCACGATGAGGCGCCGGGGGATGGCGTCCGCGGCGACGCCGGCGATGACGCCGGCAACCATCATGGGGACGACGAGGGCGAGGACGAGGAGGCTGGTGAAGAACGCCTTGCCGGTGGCGTCGAGGACGAGGAGAACGAGCGCGAGGTTGAGGGCGTTCTGGGCGACGCGCGCGAAGAAGCGGGAGGTGCTGAGGCGTCGGAAGGGGATCTGCTGGAGGAGAGCGGGAGACGAGGAGGACTCGGCGACATCCTCCCAGGCGGGAGCGGCGCTCACGAGGCGGCGGAGACGCGCGAACCGGCGCGCTGCTCGAAGCGGCGGCGCTCCAGCATGACCCGACGCCCGCATTCGAGGCAGACCAGGCCGATATCGGCGCCGACGCGGTAGACGCGCCACTCCCAGCTCCCGCAGGGGTGGCGACGGCGCATGCGCCAGACGTCGCCGACGGCCACCTCATCGGTCACGAGGCGGGGGCGTTGAGGGCGTCGCGCAGTTCGCGGGCGGCGGCGCCCGGGTCGGCGGCGTTGGCGATGCTGCGCGAGGCGTTCACGACCATGAGGCCGTACTCGGCCCGGGCCGCGGCCACGACCTCGGCGGGGTCGCCACCCTGTGTGCCGACGCCCGGCACGAGGAGAGTGGCCCGGGGGGCAAGCTCACGCACGCGGGCGAGCTCGGCGGGGGCGGTTGCGCCCACGACGAGGCCGACGTTGGGGCTCCAGGAGGGCATCTCGGCGGCGAGGCGCTCGTAGAGGGGTACACCGCCCTCGAGGGTGGCGTTCTGGATGGTGGCGGAGCCGGGGTTGGAGGTGCGGCAGAGGAGGTAGATGCCGCGATCCTCGTAATCGAGGAACGGCTGGACGGCGTCCTGCCCCTGGAAGGGGTTGACCGTGGCGGCGTCGAAGCCCCAGACCTCGAAGAGGGCGCGGGCGTAGGCGGCGGCGGTGTTGCCCATGTCGCCGCGCTTGGCGTCGGCGATGACGGGGATGCCGTCGGGAATGGCCGCCAGGGTCTGTTCGAGGGCACGCAGGCCGGGAATGCCGAACTGCTCGTAGAAGGCGAGGTTGGGCTTGAAGCAGGCGGCATAGGGGGCCGTGCTCTCGATGAGGCGGCGATTGCGGTCCGCGATTTCGTCGACGGGCGTGCCGCCGGGAGGGTCGAGGCCGACGCAGACGTAGCTGCCGACCTCGCGGCTGCGGCGGGTGAGGCGCTCGACGTAGGTGGTCACGACTGCGCCTCCGCGGCCTCGCGGGGCGCGAAGCCGAGCTTCGGCAGGGTCTGGAGGAAGGCGTCACGGTTTCCCGAGACGATGAGGTCGAGGGCGCCCTCGGCGTCGGCGGGCGCCTCCAGGTCGAGCTCGGCGAGGAGGGCGCAGGCGCGTCTCGCGACCGGCTCGCCGGTGCCGAGGACGGAGACGCCCGGGAACTCGGCGGTGATGGCGGGGGCGAGGAACTCGTAGTGGGTGCAGCCGAGGACGACGATGTCGGCGCCGTTCGTAACGGGACCGGCGAGGGCGGCGCGAACGGCCTCGCCGGCGGCGGGCGTGTCGACTTCGCCGCGCTCGACCAGCTCGGCGAGATCGTGGCCGACGACGCGGTCGATGGCGGCGTCCTTGCCGAATTCGTCGACGACGCTGGTGTAGAGGTCGCCATCGAAGGTGCCGGGGGTGGCGAGGATGGCGACGCGACCGCTGCGAGAGGCGCTAGCGGCGGGCTTCACGGCGGGCACCATGCCCACGAAGGGCACCTCGAAGAGCTGGCGCAGGTCGGCGACGGCGGCAGCGGAGGCGGTGTTGCAGGCGACGACGATGAGCTTGGCGCCGGCATCGACGAGCCGGTCGGCGATGGCGAAGGCGCGCTTGCGCACCTCTCCGGGGTCGCGGGGCCCATAGGGAAAGAAGGCGGTATCGGCAAAGTAGACGGTGCGCTCGCGGGGGGCGAGGCGGCGGAATTCGCGGAAAACGCTTAGCCCGCCGACGCCGGAATCGAACATGCCGACGGGTCGCGGGTCCATCCCTTCAAGCATACGGCCTGGCCCGGCTTGCCGCTGCCAAAGGTGCGCGCTCCCGGTCCACGGGGCATGCTGCCCCCATGACGAACTGGCTGGACGTGGCGCTGCTCCCGTCGGAGGCGGAGGCGCTGGAGGCGGACGCCTTTCTCGTCATCGACGTGCTGCGGGCGACGACGACGATCGCGACGCTGTTCGAGGGTGGGCTGGCGGACCTGGTGGTGGTGGACGACATCGACGCAGCGCGGGAGCGGGCGGGGGCGGAGGGGCGGATCCTGTTCGGAGAGGTCGGCGGACTGCCCCCGGAGGGCTTCGACTACGGCAACTCGCCGGCGGAGGCCGCGACGCTCGACGTATCAGGCAAGGGAGCGGTGCTGTTCACCACGAACGGGACGCGCGCGATCTGCGGGGTGGCCGGGCGCGGGGAGGCGGCAGCGGCAAGCTTCGCGAACGCGGGGGCGGCGGCGCGGTGGGCGGCGGGGTACGAGCGCGTGGCGCTCGTGTGCGCGGGGAACTCGGGGGGCAAGCGGTTCGCGCTGGAGGACTTCGCTGCGGCGGCGCGGCTGGTCCAGCTCATTGCGCGGGAGAGCCCGGGACTGGAGCTGGGGGACGCCGCAGGGGTGGCGGCCGAGGCGACGGGCTACGAGGACTGGATCGCGCCTGGCCTCCCCCAGCGGACCGACCGGAGCGCGCGCCTAGTGGCGGGGGGAAGCCACGCGCGCGGACTCAAGGCGCTGGGACTGGAGGCGGACATCGCCTTCGCGGCGCGCGAGGACACGTCGGCAGCGGTCCCGGTCGTGGTGGAACACGGGGACGGGTGGGCGCTGCTGCGGAACGTTCTCTAGTCGCGGTTTTCCCAGCGGCGCCGGAGATCACCGAGGGTAGCCTCGTCGGGGGGGCGGCCGGCGTAGCGGGCGTATTCGAAGGCGGCGGTGATCTCGTCGGTCACGTCGCGGTGGAACGCGCTCATGAGGACCGGCGCGAACTCGTGCGGGGTCTGGGCGTCGGAGCGGGGCTTGCCTTCCCTGCGGGCGGACTCGAGCACGTCGAGGTAGAGGCGGACGACGCCCTCGCCCGCAGGTTCCGGGCGCCGGTCGCGGCGGAGGAGGCCGCGGGCGGCGTCCCGCAGGTCATCGCCGAGACTGCCGGCGCGCTCGGACTCGGGGGCCTCGCGTTCAGGCTCGGCGGCTCGGCGGCGGAGGACGGCGAGGATGAAGATGAGCACGGCCACGACCGCGACCCCGAGGAAGATCATGCCGCCTGCCAGGGTGTACCTGGTGACCCGGGCGGCAACCGAGTCACCCTCGCCCAGTGACTCGGCCCCGTCTACAGGAACCGAGGCCTCGGGCATCTCGATCTCCCGCGGTTCGGACTCGCCTACCCCGAGCAGGGAGAAGATGAGCTCGAAGAGGTTCGTGAGCACCCAGGCGACAGGCAGGAAGATGACATAGGTGACGAACCAGCCGATGGCCCTGCCGACGGCCACGGCGGGAGTCGAGAGGACGTCGACGAGTGGATCGAGAAGGACGCCGACGAGGAGCACGCCGAGGGCCGCGAAGGCAGCCGTTCCCGCGAGCATGACGGTGGTGATGCCCCCTGAACGGAGGTTCCCGATGGAGGAGCCGCTTTGCGAGAGCTGGGCGCAAGCGAGGGCGGCAAGGGCTACGCCGTAGAAGACGACGCCGCCGCGGGTGACCACTTCGGCCTGCTCGCTTCCGGCAGTCACGATCAGGGCAATCGTGACGACGACGAATGGGACGACGAGCGCGCGGGGGGCGTTGTCCAGCCACAGCTCGCTGCGGGAGCGCCAGGCCGCCCACGACCACGTGAGCACGAGGAGGAATCCGCTCGTTACCACGGGAGCGATCCAGTCCCGCAATTTGCCAGTCTCGAGGACGAAGTCGCGGGCCCAGCCGAAGTCCCAGAGGGCCAGGTCGTGGCCGTACTGGAGGCGGAGGGCGCCGTAGAGCACCAGGAACGCGAGAACGGTAATGACCGTGGCCCTCTTTCCGCCCTCGACGGCGAACCAGTCCAGCGCCGCGGGGGCGAAGAAGGCGACAAGGGCGACGAGGACGAAGACGGGAGCGCTCACGAGCTCGTTGCCGGGCTCGGGGAAGACGCGCATGACGACTTCGCCCACGGTGTAGAGAGCGAGCGCCTCGGAGGCGAGCAGGAGGACCAGGGCGGCGCGGGCGATCATACGAGCACCTCGCTCTCCTCGAACTGGCGGCCGGTGATGCGAACGGAGAGGCCGTGGAGCTTGTCGAGGTCGACGCGGTCGGAGGTGACGACGACGGCAACGCGATAGCCCTCGTCCTGGAGGCGGCGCATGGCCTCGGCCAGCTCGTCGGGGATGTAGGCGGCGGCGAGCACGAGAGTGGACCCGAGGGGGAGGCGGCCCGCCTCGCGACGGAGGCGGCCGGCGAGGTCCCCCATGGTGAGGGGCTGGACCACCGCCAGCGTTTCGAGGATGCGGGTGAGCTGGGAGCGGGCGCGGGAGGGGGCGAGGCGGATGGGGCGGTCGGAGTTTGGGAGGGAGCCGTTGGCGAGCAGTCCGACGGCGTAGCGCCGCCCCGTGGCCCAGACCGCGAGCGAGGCGGCGATGGAGACCGTGCGCTCCAGCTCCTCCTTCAGGTACCCCTCCCAGGAGTGTTCGAGGGTGTCGATGTTGAGGAGCACGTAGAGGTGCTGGACGGCGGAGGGCTCGTACACGCGGGACTGGAGCTCGCCGTGGCGGGCGGTCGCCTTCCAGTCGATGCGGCGGAGGGGGTCGCCCGGCTCGTAGTCGCGCACGCCGGCGATGCGAAGGGGGTCTTCGAAGACGCGATTGCGGCCTTTCGCCTCGCCCATGGGGCGGTCGGCGGGGAAGCCGAGGTCGTCGAGGGCGAAGACGCGGGGGTAGGCGATGAACGGCGTCATCGTGGGCGAGTCCCAGAAGCGGGGAAAGATGCCGAGGAGGTCGGCGGACTGGATCTGGGTGGGGCCGATCTGGAACTGGCCGCGTTCGCTGGCGCTGATGGAGAGGCGCCAGCGACGGCGCTCATACCACCCGAGGGCGCCGCGGCGCGTGAGCCAGCTGAGGCCGGGGGCGGAGGCGGCCGCGGGCGTCTCGCCGTCGACGTCGATCTCGTCGGAGATGGTCAGGCGCAGGTCGAACCAGGGGAGGGGCAGGAGCTTGCGATTCTCGACCTCGAAGCGCAGCTCGACCTGTTCGCCCTGGAAGGCGCGGGCCTCGCTCAGCTCGGCACGGGCGCTCAGGCGCCGGAAGAGGTATCGCGCCCACAGCCGGCTGACGGCTCCAACGATGAGGACGACGACCCCGATCCCGGTGATCATGGGCTGGCCGGTGCCGGCGCCCACGCCGATCAGGACCGGTCCCGCGAGCAGCCAGAGGTCGCGGAAGACCATGAGCTAGCGCCGGCGAGTCC
>DAOUID010000078.1:0-2389 GCA_034428315.1 Dehalococcoidia bacterium | reverse complement strand
CCGTCCCAGAAGAAGATGCTGCCGGGGCGCAGGTACTCGAGCACGTGGCGGATCTTCGGAATGACGGTCTTGGGCGTGCCCGTGATGATGGACATGCGCTCCTTCTGGCTCTCGTAGCTTGAGTAGTCCTCGGGAGCCTGGCCACCGTCCGTGGCTTGCTGGTGCGCGACCTGGCGCCCACGGGCGGTGGACTGCGTGAAGCTGGTCACCGTGGGGAGCAGGTTCGTGCGGGAGGTCATGCCGGGGAGGTTCTGGAGGTAGGGGCGAACGATGCCCTGGTTGCCCTCGAGGAAGGGGTTGCTGGGCCCTTCGACGTACTTGCGGGCAGCCTGGTCGGCGAGCTCCTCCGTCTCATCGACGTGGACCTTGAAGAGGTAGCTGCGGTGCTGGGTCTGCGCTTCGTAGCCGTTCTCCTCGGCGACCTGGTCGTAGTAGTCGTAGGAGTTCTTGGTGGGCTCCAACTCGGTGGCGAGCATGACGTAGGGGTAGCGGTGCTCGGCGGCCCACTTGACGGTGTTACGGCTCATGACGCCGGGAATCCAGATCTGGGGATGGGGCTGCTGGTAGGTCTTGGCCCAGGGATTCACGTAGCGGTAGTTGTAGTGCTCGCCTTCCCAGCGGAAGGGGCCCGGGCGGGTCCAGGCGGCGAGGACGAGGTCGTGGGCCTCCTGGAAGCGCTCCCAGTTGAAGGGCGACTGGGCGTTGTGGGCGACGCTCTCGCGGCCGGTGCCGCGCACCCAGCCGGTGACGAGGCGGCCGCGGGAGATCATGTCGATCTCGGCGAGCTCCTCGGCGAGCCACAGGGGGTCATCCCAGATGGGGAGGACGTTGCCGAGGATGACGATCTTCACGCGCTGGGTGATGCGCGCGAGGATGGCGGCCTCGACATTGACCACACCGCCCATGCAGAAGGGCGTGCTGTGATGCTCGTTGAGCATGACGCCGTCGAAGCCCATCTCCTCGGCGTAGACCTTCTCGTCGAGGTAGCGGTTGTAGAGCTCCGAGCCAAGCCTCGGGTTGTACTCGCTGTTGCTGATACCGAGGTCGGCGATATCGCGACCTGTCGAGCCGAAGTAGCCGGATTCCCTGTCCTGGTAAGGCCTCTCGGTGAAGTAGCCGATGAACATGCGCTGTCCTCCGCGCCCGGACACGTCAACGCGTGCAGGCACTTAGTGGGCGCATCATACCGCCTTTGGCGTGGCGGGTGAGGGGCAGCGGGGGCAGGAAGACCGGGGTTCGGCCCGGTCAGGCTCCCGCGTGGCCGGCGATGAGAGCGGCGAGGGCGTCGGGCTCCTCGTAATCGACGTAGTGGCCCGCGCCCTCGACGATCTCGAGGGTGGCGTTGGGGAGGGCGTCTGCGTACTGGCGGGCGCAGGTGAGGGGAATGACCTGATCCTCGCTGCCGGCGACCACGAGCGTGGGCGTCTGCACCTCGCCGAGCACCGGGGCGAGGCGGCGATTGAACATGTAGGGCTTCCAGCTGAGGCGAGCGGTCATCTCGCGGCTGAAGTCCCAGAGCTCGCGGACCTCGGGGGCGACTTCTTCGCCGAAGATCTCCTGGTAGTGGGCCTCGTCGCGGAAGCCGGCGGTCATGTATTCGCCATAGCTGACGAGCATCTGGTCGAGGATCTCGCCTTCGTCGGGCTGAAGGCCGGCGGCGCCGACGAGGACGAGCGAGCCGATGCGGTCCTGGTTAACGGCGGCGAGCTCGGCGGCGATGAAGCCCCCGAAGCCGAGGCCGACAAGGGTGGGATTCTCACCAGCGACGCGGGCGACGAAGTGGCTCATGAGAATGGCGATGTCGCGGGGGTCGCGCGCCCAGACGGGGCGCTCGGACTGACCGTAGCCGGGGAGGTCGGGGACGACGACGGTGAAATTCCGAGCGAGCGCCTCGTAGAAGGGGACCCAGCCGATATTCCCCGTGGAGTGGTGGAGGACGACCGCAGCGGGACCGCTGCCTCCCTGCAGGTAGCGAATGCTGAGGCCCGCTACCTCGGCGGTGGACTCGGTCCAGGTCTGCTCGGCTGTCGTCATGGGTGGCTCCTCGGGCGCCGGGTGCGTAGCGCCGAATAATACCCGAGCACACCGTACGGGGCTGTGCCCGGCGCTGGCCCGGGGGAGAGGGCATCTGTACGCTCTCGCGCATGTCTGAACCGTACCTGGTCGTCCACGTCGACAAGCGCCCGAACGTCTCATTCGAGATCGAGCAGAGCATCATCGGAGGGGGAGGGGGGAGGTTCGTCGCGACGAGCTCGTCGAGCGAGGACGAGCTGATCGCGAACGTGAAGGATGCGGAGGCGATCCTGGTGTCGTCGGCGCAGATCACGCGGCGGGTGGTGGAGTCGATGCCGAAGTGCAAGCTCATCATCCGCTACGGGGTGGGGCTGGA
>DAOUID010000077.1:0-6302 GCA_034428315.1 Dehalococcoidia bacterium | reverse complement strand
CCGGGTACCGAGCGGCCAGGGTCACGTCTCGCGTGTGTCCGTGCGAGACTACGCGGCCCAGCACTGGAGGCCAGCGATGCCCGACCTGCTCTACGACAAGCGCGACCGCTTCGCCGTCTTCACCATGAACCGCCCCGAGCGGCTCAACGCCCTTGGCGGCACCATGATGGCCGACCTCACCGAGGCCCTCGCCGACTTCAACGCCGACCCCGAGATGCGTGCCGGCATCCTCACCGGTACGGGACGCGCCTTCAGCGCCGGGGCAGACCTGAAGGAGATGAACCAGCGCAATGTCGACCGCGGTGACCGCGCCGCCTCCGTCCGCTCCTTCGACCCGGCCAACACCCTCCCCTTTTCCCGCTCCCCCAAGCCCTTCATCGCCGCCATCAACGGCCTGTGCATCGCCGGTGGCCTCGAGCGCGCCCTCGATTGCGACATCCGCATCTGCTCGTCCGAGGCATTCTTCGGCCTCTTCGAGGTGAAGCGCGGCATCCTCGCCGGTTACGCCATCCACCATCTCGCCCGCCTCATCCCCTTCAGCGATGCGATGTACATCCTGCTCACCGGCGACCGCGTCGAGCCCGATGACGCCCTCCGCATGGGTCTCGTCCGGGAGGTGCTCGACCCCGACGGCCTCATGCCCCGCGCCGAGGCCATCGCCGGCATGATCGCCGAGAACGCGCCCCTCTCCGTCGAGGGCAGCAAGTTCATGGCCCAGCAGTGGCGGCAGCTCATGATCGACGAGTCGTACCGCACCGGCGAGTGGGTCAGCCGCGCCGTGCTCAACTCCGAAGACGCGAAGGAAGGCCCCCGCGCCTTCTCCGAGAAGCGCCCCGCCCGCTGGCAGGGCCGCTAGCAGGCGGATCGCCAAAAGTGTTCGCTTTCGCCTGATGGAATTGAACCGTACACATTTCGGAAGGGAGCGCCCCATGACCTCGAACGAACAACCCCTGCGAATCGGCCTCATCGGCGCCGGCGGCAACATGAAGCTGCGCCACATCCCCGGCTTCGAGGAGACCGGCGACGTCGAGCTCGTCTCCGTCTGCAACCGCAGCGAGGCCAGCGGGCGCGCCATCGCCGAGGAGTACGGCATCCCCCGCGTCGAGCCCGACGCCGCCACCCTGCTCGCCGCCGGCGATATCGACGCCGTCTGCATCGGCACCTGGCCCTACAGGCACCGCGACCTCACCATCGCCGCCCTCGAGGCGGGCAAGCACGTGCTCTGCGAAGCGCGCATGGCCATGAACGCGACCGAGGCCCGCGAAATGCTCGCCGCCTCCGAGGCCCGTCCCGGCCTCGTCGCCCAGCTCGTGCCGGCCCCGTTCGACTTCAAGAGCTGGCGCACCGTCCGCCGCCTCCTCGACGACGGCTCCATCGGCGACGTCCGCGACGTGCACGTCACCGTCCTCGGCGGCGCGTCACTCAATCTCGATGCCCCCCTCCACTGGCGCGACCGCACCGACCTCTCCGGCATGAACGTGATGGCCTACGGCATCTACACCGAGATCATCGGACGCTGGTTCGGCCCCACCCGCTCCGTCCTCGCCCACGGCGAGACCTACGTCCGCGAGCGCACCAACGCTGAGACAGGCGAACGCACCCCAATCGAGGTGCCCGACAGCCTCGGCGTCTTCGCCGAGCTGGAGCGCGGCGGGCGCGTCACCTATCGCGTCTCGACCGTCCTCCACGCCGCCCCGCCCGAGGCGAACGGCATCTCCGTCTACGGCTCGGCCGGAACCCTCCACTGGCGTCTCGGCGACACCATGACCTTCGCCCCCCTCGGCGAGGACCCCGCCCCCCTCGACCCCGACCCCGGCACCGCCGGCGAGTGGCGCGTCGAGCAGGACTTCGTCGATTCAATCCGCCGGGGCGCCCCCGTCACCCTTACGAGCTTCCCCGACGGCGTCGAGTACATGCGCGTCATCGAGGCCACCCACCGTAGCGGCACCGAAGGCCGCGCCGTCGAATTGTCGGAGGTCTAGCCGCCCGAGTCCGGTAGAGGCTTCCCCGTCGCCCAGCGAAGGTGGTCGCTCAGGGCCCACCCCTCCGCGCCGTCTTCCGTCCGCACGTAGATCCAAGTGCACGACGACTCGCGTTCGCAGCCGGCCGCGCTGTTAGCGGTGTGCGGTCCGGAAACCCAGAAGGCTTCTCTGTCACCCAGCTCTTGTCCGTGCTCGATCGCTTCGACGAGAGCACCGTCGGAGAGACAGGCGGATACAGGTGAGTCGTTCACGGGCTCTTCTCGCACTTCCATGCACGCATCCTGCGCCCTAACCCGAAGCAGCAGGCGTTCCTCGAACGGAGGACGCTCGATGACGGGAGGGAGCAACGGTTTCAGGGCGGTTCCTGAAGTAGGCCCCTGAAGGAAGGCGGAGAAAAGCACATCGCGGTTCGTGGTGCCCCAGCGCCCAACGACACCGATGAATGTGCCCTGGGGCGCCTCCCGCACCGGCGAGTCGATGTCGACACCGACGGTCGCAACTACGTTGCCATCTTCGTCAACGACCGTCGTTGGGTTCAGGAGGAAGAGCAAGGGGGGCTCGGGGCTTGGAGCCAGTGCTCCGTATGGAGAGGTCGGCGGGTCTGTCCAGTCGCCGTTGCCGCTTACCACCCGTCTGCCGTACGTCGTGTCCACGACGAGCCCCGAGCTGTCACTGAGCCAATGAGTCTGGCTTTCCACGTATTGGTGAAGGCCCAGCACCAGCAAATCCCAGGTTGCCCCCCGGATCCGGAACAGCTCCTCTCCGGTCGTCGCATCGAAGACCGAGGTGGCCGTGAACCGCCGGAACCATCCAAGACAATCGCAGAATGCCTCCGCCAGGGTGTTGGCCGCCACGAGCTTCCCGTCGGGCGAGAGATGGGGCCCTTCCCACGGGGCACCAGTCTCGAAGTCGAAGGCGCACCGAATCGTGACATCCGACAGCACCGTCCCGGTCCAGTCGTACCGCACGACACGACAGGTCTCGTCGTGGCTCCTGCCGATCAAACCGAAGCCATCGCCCGACGAGAAGATGGTCACTCCGAAGTCCAACGACCACCTCCTGCCGTACGAGCCACGCAGCGGGCCGGGCGCCTGGATGGTTGCGAGATCGCCGTCCGATAGCCCCACGACGTGGAATGCTCCGTCGCTGTAGATCAGGAGCCGTTCGTCAGTGGGGTGCGCCCATGCCTGAGCCGGTCCTGCTGTCTGGGTCTCCGACGCGCTTCGTGGTGGGATCTCGAACCACCGTGGGTTGGCGAGATTGTCGTCGAGGGCTACGAAGAACGGGCCGTAGCGCCCCAAGCGGAATACCACCCATGCCCCCGAGTTCGTCTCGGGGCCCGCTACCGGGTGTAGGGACCGGTCGTCCCAGGTGAGAGCCCTCCCGGAGGTGCGGTCGTAAAGAACCGGGCTCCAGGTGCCGTCTTCAGGCAGGAATTGCCTGAACACGAGGAACCGCTCATTTGGTGACGATATCAAGCCCTGCTGCTCGTCTAGGATGCCTTTCACGGTTCCCGACTCGACATCCAGTACGTAAGTACCCGGCTCCGTGACGGACTCCCCAGCAGCAAGGTGGACATCGAACAGCGTTGCACTGGTGACCTCACGCAGCCGGATGGGCGGGTACTCCCGGGGCGGTGGTGCAGTGGCTGTGGCTGTTGGCGTAACAGTTGGAGAAGGCGTGGGGGGTGGCGTTGCCTTCACGGACGCATCGGCGGCGGGGGTCGAAACGGCTGTGGCTGACGCGGCGTCTGTGGGAGTGGCAGGTGGTGCAGGGGTAGGTCGGACCTCCTCAGCGGTTGTGGCGATTGCTAGCTCCGTGGCCGGCGCGGTGGGAGGAGGTACTGCAACCGGCTCTCCCCCACAAGCCATGATCAGCCAGAACGGGATTCCGATGGCGATCGTCCACCGATGATCGAGCCGTTTCACAGGGTCAGCATAGGCCTGGGATGCCGGAATTACCCCACCCGCCGTCTGCCCCTGTAAGGTGCGCGACGCGAACCCCTACGGAGGCCCCAATGCCGCAGCCCGAACCCTTCACCGTCGCCGTCCCCGACGAGGCCATCGAGGACCTCCACCGGCGCATCGACAACACGCGCTTCGCCCCCGACTTCGCCAACGAGGACTGGCGCTTCGGCATGAACGGCGAGTACCTCCGGTCGTTCCTCCACTCATGGCGGCACGAGTTCGACTGGCGCGAGACCGAGGCCCGCATCAACTCGTTCAACAACTACCAGGTCGACTTCGATGGCGTGCCCCTCCACTTCATCCACGAGAAGGGCAAGGGCCCCAACCCCATCCCCCTCATCCTCACCCATGGCTGGCCCTGGACCTTCTGGGACTTCGAGAAGGTCATCCGCCCCCTCACCGACCCCGCCGCCTTCGGTGGCGACCCCGCCGACGCCTTCGACGTCGTCGTCCCCTCCCTGCCCGGCTTCGGCTTCTCCACCCCCCTGCGCGTGGACGGCCTCCAGACCAGCAAGGGCGTGGACATGTGGGCGGACCTCATGACCAACGTCCTCGGCTACGAACGCTTCGCTGCCGCCGGTGGCGACTTCGGCGCGATGATGTCGGGCACCCTCGGCGCCCGCTACCCCGAGCGCGTCCTCGGCGTCTACGTGACCCTGCCCTCCCTCCCCGCCCTCTCCGCCCCCGAGAACGCCCCCGAGCCCGGCAGCACGGCCGCGCTGGTGGGCATGCTCATGGGTCCGGCCATGCGCACCAGCCCCGACGACTTCGCCCCCGAGGAGCGCCACCGCTACGGCGTCATGGAGGATCGCTGGAAGACGGCCCTCTCCCACATCGCCGTCCACACCACCGACCCCCAGACGCTCGCCTTCGCCCTGCACGACTCGCCCGCCGGGCTCGCCTCCTGGCTCGTCGAGCGCCGCCGCAACTGGAGCGACAACAACGGCGACGTCGAGGAGGCGTTCTCACGCCAGTTCCTGCTCGATACGGTCAGCATCTACTGGTTCACCGAGAGCTTCGTCACCACCTCGCGCTGGTACTGGCACACCTTCCGCACCCCGCCCCAGCCCGTGTCCGACCCCGACGCGGCCCGCAAGGTGCCCTTCGGCATGCCCGTCTTCCCCAAGGAGATGATCTTCGTGCCCCGCGCCGCCGCCGAGGCGACGGCCAACGTCATCCACTGGACGGAGCACCCCCGCGGAGGCCACTTCGCCCCCGCCGAGGTCCCAGAGGTCTTCACCGAGGACGTCCGCGCCTTCTTCGCCAAGCTTCGCTAGGAGGCGTTACGCCAGTTCGAGGTCGGGGAAGTGGTTCCCGTAGAACCCGCGGTCCCGCGTCAGCAGCCGGTCGGCGTGGACGAGCGCGTGCGCTCCGATGAGGAAGTCCGCCACAAGGTGCTGCCTGGCGCGAACCACCTCTCCGCACGAGTCGCAACGCACGGACTGCGGGGTCCCGCACCGCGGGCACGTCAGGGCGCGGGGCCGCCGGCGGGAGTACGCCACCCACGCCTCGCCTGCCAGCCGAAGTGTCCCGCGGCTCGACGGCACGAGGCTGACTCCAGTGTTGTCCAGGAAGAAGTCAAGGCCCTCCTGATCGCCGAACGCGCCGATCAGCTCCGCGTACGTGACCTCCGAAATAACCAGGGCGCCCAGCCGGCCGGCCTCCGCCAGCCATGATCGCGACTCCGCAGCCTGCACGTTGCCTGGCGTGAGGAGATCGATCAGGATGTTCGTGTCGACCGCGGCCGTCACGAACGAGATGACTCCTCAATCGACGTGGGTTCGACCGGATCCTCCTCCGGCAGCAGCGTCTCCTCCCAGAGGGGCGGGCCCCGCAACTCCTCCATGATCTCGTCGGTCGTCCTGCCCTCGAGATGCTTGAGGTAGCCCACCCACTTGTCGAACGGGCTCTCCTCGACATCCTTCTGCAGGACGAACCTGCCGTCCTCCTCGACGAACTCCACCTTGTCCCCTGCCCGCAGGCCGAGCCGGTCCCGTACCGCCTTCGGGATGGTGACCTGTCCCTTGCTGGTTACCGTCGTGCTTGCCATCGGACGCCCCGGTATTACTTTCTGAGTATTACCGCTAGGGTATTACCTTTGGCTCAAGGTGTCTCCCCCAAACCGCCCCTCCACGAACGCGAGCACCTCGCTCGCGATCTCCAGCGCCCGCTCCGAATCCGTCGCGTCGTACGCATCGGCGGGGACGCCGCCGGGGATCGTCGTCGGGTAGCGCGCCCCGAGGTCGTGCTTGTCCAGCAGGATCGCCACCGGCCGGATCGCCTCGAACGTCGGGTCGAACGCCACGGCGTCCTCGCAGAGGTCGGCCAGCGCCCCGCCCCACACCGCCTCCGC
>DAOUID010000076.1:0-2705 GCA_034428315.1 Dehalococcoidia bacterium | reverse complement strand
TCGATCTCGAAGATGGGCGAGCCCAGGTGCACGTGCAGGCCGCGCAGGTCGATGTTGGCGGCGGCCATGGCCGCGGCCACGGCCCGCTCGGCGTCGCCGTTGGCGATGGCGAAGCCGAACTTGGAGTCGAGCACGCCGGTCGTGGTCTTCGCGTGGGTGTGCGGGTCCACGTTCGGGGAGACGCGCAGGAGGATGGGCTGCCGCGCCCCCCGTTCGCCCGCGATGCGGTCGAGCTCACCGAGCTCGTGGAAGTTGTCGACGACGACGCGGCCGACGGGGTCCTCGCCGACCGACGCCTCGAGCTCCTCGGGGCTCTTGTTGTTGCCGTGGAAGTAGAGGCGCGAGGAAGGAAAACCGGCCGCCCGTGCGATCGCCAGCTCCCCGCCGCTGACCACGTCCATCCCCAGCCCTTCCTCCGCCACAATGTTCGCGAGGGGTAGGCTCAGGTACGCCTTGGCGGCGTAGAGCACCGAGACCTCCGGCCAGCGGGACTCGAACTCGCGGCGGTACTCCCGGGCGGTCTCGCGGAAGTCCTGCTCGTCGAACACGTAGAGGGGCGAGCCGTAGGTCTCGGCCAGCTCCCGCAGGTCACACCCGCCGATGCTCAGGCGGCCGGCAGCGGAGAGGGACGTGGTGTGGGGCAGGACGTGGCGGTAGGGGAGGGCGTCGAGGGAAGAGGCGTTCGGCATGACCGCGATTATGCGGCGCGCCGGTCGTACCGCCCAACGGCAGCGGGGGCGGGCGCCACGGGACGCCCTATACTGCCCGCATGGCCGAGGAAGCACGCCTCTCCCACCTGGACGAGCGGGGCGGCGCGCGCATGGTGGATGTCTCCGGCAAGGTGGTCACCGCGCGGGAGGCGGTGGCGGAGGGGTTCGTCGCCATGCGTCCCGAGACCCTGGCGCTCATCCAGGAGGGGGGACTGCCCAAGGGCGACGTCCTCGCCGTCGCGCGCGTCGCGGGCATCCAGGCGGCGAAGCGCACAAGCGAGCTCATCCCCATGTGCCATCCCCTCCCCATCTCGGCCGTCGCCCTCGCCCTCGATCCCGTGGACGACTCGCGCCTGCGCGTGCAGGCGACGGTACGCACGGAGGGACGCACGGGTGTCGAGATGGAGGCGCTCACGGCGGTGGGCGTCGCAGCGCTGACGGTCTACGACATGTGCAAGGCCGTGGACCGCGGGATGCGCATCGAGGGGGTGCGCCTGCTGGAAAAGCGCGGGGGGAAGAGCGGCGAGTGGCGCGCTGAGGGGTAAGGGGCTGGCTGAACAACCCCTGCCGCATTAGCCGAGGCCCACAGCGACCTCCAGGTCTGTCTTTCGTGAGGCATGGAGCAACTCTATGGCCACGACCTCTCCGTCACTGCCAGGGTTGAGGATCAGCCCCGCTACCGGTTCTTCGCTCTCGGCGACAGGACTGTCCCGCAGGACAAAAGCGAGGGTGTCGGATTCGCGCTCGTATCGGACCGTTACCCCTCTGTTAACCCCTTTGGGAGATTTGGTCGAGTGCCCAACTTCGGCTTCAAATGATGGGGGCGGCTCCGTGAAGGGCTTCCCCTGAGCTCTGGCCTCCTCAAGCCGTGTACGCCACTCCTTCCACGCGCGTTCCTCCTCTCGGCGCCGATCCCGCCGCGCGAAGGCATCCTCCAACCACTCAGCCAGGACCACTTGGCGCCTTCCCCACTACTCCGTGTGCCGCGGGGGTGGTTCCGTGAACGGCTCCCCTAGCGTCTCCGCCTCAATGCGGCGCTGGTTCCATGCTTCCCAGTCGCGGTGGGCCTCGGCCAGACCCTCCCTGCGGCCCTCCTCCCGACGTCGCTCGCGGACCCGCTCCAGGCCTTCTTCCAACCGTCTCGCGATTACCACGATGCTCCTCCCGACCTCAGTGAGCACGAGTGCGGCCGCGGCCGCCGTGATGGCGAGCGGTGCGCTCTCCGACCATACCGCAAGGGTCGAGTCGAGAAGCGAACCGCCCTCGTGGAACGAGCGCAGCGACACCAGCGCCATGCCCGCGAAGAACAGGGCGATGAAGACCACGAAGTAGATGTCCCTCGCCTGCCTGCTGACGCTCCATATCGACTCCCGATCCTGCTCCCGTTCCAGATGCGGCCCCCCGCTGTTTGCCCGCGAACCCGCGCGGAACGGTTCTTCTGCTTGTGAACAACATACAAAACGACAAGGGAGGGTTTCAACTCCCTCCCAGAACGTGCGCGGCCTACCCTTCGCCCCAGATGCGCTCGATGGCGGTGGCGACCCCGTCCTCGCTGGCCGTGCCGGTCACGAGGTCCGCCTCCTCCTTCAGGGCGGGGGGCGCGTCGCCCATGGCCACGCCCAGGCCCGCGAGCTCGATCATCGGGAGATCCACCTCGGTGTCGCCGAACGCGACCGCCGCGACGGGCGGGACGCCGAACGCCTCGCAGAGGCGAAGCAGCGCCGGTCCCTTGCCCGCGTCCGGGTGGGTGACGGCCACGATCTCCCGTCCGGAACTGGTCAGGGCCCGCTCGGCGCGAAGCCCCGCGTCCTGCACCGCCGACTCAAGGGCAGCGAAGGCGGGATCGTCGGGGCCCGTAAACGGCGCGATTACGTACGTACGTCCGAGGGCGACGTCGGTGAGGCTGGCGACGGTGGCCGCGGGACCCCGCGCCTCCGGCGTCGGGAGTCGCCGGAACGCGCCCTCCTCCGTTCCGCCGACCGCGCGCCAGTCGTG
>DAOUID010000075.1:0-5519 GCA_034428315.1 Dehalococcoidia bacterium | reverse complement strand
AATGCCGAACAGGAGCACCGCGGGAACGCCCGCGCTCCGCAGCGCCTGCGCTTCCTCCACCAGCGCTTCCAGGCCCAGCCGCGACTGTCCCGGCATCGCTTCGATCGGCGCGTGGCCGTCGAGCCCTTCCTCCACGAACAGCGGCGCCACCAGGTGGGCGGGCGTCAGCTCGGTCTCGCGCACGAGCCCGCGCATCGCCTGCGAGCTTCGCAGGCGCCGGTGGCGCCGGAACTCCAGCCCCTCCATCGCGCCCCTCCCTGGAAGCTAGGCGGTCAGACGGCGCACTCGCCCTCGCCGCGCTCCAGCACGTACAGCTCGAACTTCGTCCAGTCGATGAACATCTCGCGGTTGTCGTCCGAGAACTCGCCGGGGATGGTGAGGTCGCGCACGGCTTCCTCGAACGGCTCCTTGCCGACGCGGTCGAAGAAGGCGTTGAACTCCTCGCCGTTCTCGCGGCCCTGCTGGTACAGCTCGAGCCAGCGCTGGACGGCGTCCGGGGTGCGCTTCGCCGGCAGCCGCAGCTTCAGCTGCGTGCCGATACGGACTTTGCCGTTCCCCTCCTCGTACCCGCCCCCGATGAAGGCGTGGTACGCGGGAAGCTGGTGGCCATCGACCTTCATGGCTGCGCCGTGGAAGCCGATGTTGCCGAGGTGATGCTGGCCGCAGCTGTTCGGGCAGCCGCTCATCTTGATGTGCAGCTTCGAAACCTGGGGGTCGTCCAGCGCCAGGTCCGTCACTCGCTCCTGGATGGCGCGGTTCAGCCCCATCGAGCTCGTGATGCCAAGCTTGCAGCTGTCGGTGCCGGGGCAGCTCACCACGTCCCGCACCGTCTCCGCCCCCGACTCCGCCAGGTCCAGCGCCACCAGCCGCGAGTACACCTCGTACAGGCTCTCGTCGCGCACCCAGCGCAGCACCATGTTCTGCTGCACGGTCGTGCGCGCGTTGCCGCCGCAGTACTCCCGCATCAGGTCGGCAATGCCGTGGAACTGGGCGGGTGTCAGGTCGCCGCGGGTGATCTTGACCTGCACGGTGCTGAAGCCCTGCTGCTTCTGCGCTTTCACGTTCGAGGCCACGAACTGCGTGAACGCATCCGCGTCGTCCCCCGGCTGCGCGTAGGAGTCGCGGCGCGCGGGCGCCCGCTCCTCCTCGTTATCGAGGAACAGGAGACGCTCCGGGCTGAAGTCCCGCTGCGCCCAGGGCTGGGCCAGCTCGTCGTCGACCATCTCGAGGAAGCGGTCCACGCCGATGCGGTCGATCAGCACCTTGATGCGCGCCATCGCCCGGTTCTTCCGCAGCATGTCGGCCGCGTTGAAGATGCGGATGACGGCCTCGCTCACCTTCAGGTACTCGTCCAGCGAGACGAACTCGCGCACCGTGATCGCCTCGCGCGGCATGATCGCCAGCCCGCCGCCGCAGACCATCTTGAAGCCCTGTACCCCGTTCTCGACGCGCGGAATGAAGCCGAGGTCGTGGATGCCGGTGATCGCCACGTCCGCGTCGTCGGCGCTGAAGGCGACCTTGAACTTGCGGGGCAGGAGCTGCGTCAGCGGATTGCGCAGCCAGAAGCGCGCGAACGCGCCCGCGTACGGCGTCACGTCGAACAGCTCGCCCTCGGTTACGCCCGCCCACGGGTCGGCCGTCACGTTGCGCACGGTGTTTCCACACGCCTCGCGCGTCGAGAGGCCCGTGCTCGCCAGCAGCCGCAGGACGTCGGGCATCTTCGCCAGGGGCATGTGGTGGAACTGGAAGTTCTGGCGCGTCGTGATGTGCCCCTTGCGAAGTGGTGCGAACTTGTCCGCCACCTCGCCGAAGGCGTCCATCTGCTCCGGCGTCACGCCGCCGAAGGGGAGCTTCACGCGGGTCATCTGCACGTTTGCCTGGCGCTGGCCGTACACACCCTGCTTCAGGCGGTAGCCCTGGAAGACCGCCTCCTCGGCGTAGCCGCCCGCCAGGAAGCGCGTCGCCTCGGTTTCGAAGTCGTCGAGCTCCTCGGTCAGGATGGGCAGCACCTTGCCGGGGGCGTTGGTCTGGACGATCGTTTCGACTGCGCGCATCTACGCTGTCCTTTCGTGGCGGGCTCCGTCCGGGGGCCCGTGCTCGTTCGCATCTAGGTGAAGCGACTGTAGCATGTAGTTCGCGCCCCGTCGTTGCCGCTCAATCCTATTGTTGATAAAGTTGAGCGACGAACTCAGGTTTGCGCGGAGTCGTCTCACCGTGTCCCTCACCACCGCCCTCGACGAGACCGCCATCGCCACGGTCAACGAACGCTTCGAGGCCGCCGCGCCCGAGGAGATCGTGCGCTGGGCCGTCGACACGTTCGGCGACGGGCTTTCCGTCGGCGCCAGCTTCGGCGGCCCCACCGGCATGGCCATCCTCCACATGACGGCCGAGCTCAAGCCCAACGTCCACGTCTTCGTCCTCGACACCGACTACCTCTTCGACGAAACGCATCAAACCCGAGAGCGCGCCACCGCCGCCCTCAACCTCACCAACGTCCAGGTCTACAAGTCGAAGCTCACGCACGAGGAGCAGGCTTCCCGGCACGGCGCCGCCCTCTGGATGCGCGATCCCGACCTTTGCTGCGATCTCCGCAAGGTCGAGCCCAACCGCCGCGCCCTCGAAGGCAAGACCGCCTGGATCGCCGGCCTCCGCCGCGACCAGTCCGAGGGCCGCTCCGATGTCCCCATCGTCGCCTGGAACGACAGGTTCGGCGTCGTCAAGGTCAACCCCCTCGCCCGCTGGACCGAGAAGGAGACCTGGGACTACATCATCAAGCACGACGTTCCCTACAACCCTCTCCTGGACCACGGCTTCGTCAGCATCGGCTGCTACAACTGCACTGTGCCCGGCAAGCAGGGCCGGCAGGGGCGCTGGGAAGGCTTCGACAAGGACGAGTGTGGACTGCATACCTGAGCCGGCCCGGCGCCATCACCCTCCCACGGCGGCCTCCGGGCCGCCGTCTTGACGCGCCACGACCACATCACTCGCAACACCAGTCGCAAAGGAGCAAGAGCATGACTTTGGAGCACCGCCGATGAGCGACCAGGGATTCGTCATCTGGTTCACGGGCCTCTCGGGCTCCGGCAAGAGCACCCTCGCCGAGGCGCTGGCGCCCGTTCTCCGCGAACGAGGCCGCAACGTCGAGATCCTCGACGGCGACATCGTCCGCACGAACCTCTCGAAGGGCCTCGGCTTCAGCAAGGAGGATCGCGACATCAACATCCGCCGCATCGGCTTTGTCGCCAGCCTTCTCGCCCGCAACGGCGTCGGCGTCATCACCGCCGCCATCTCCCCCTACCGGGAGATTCGCGATGAGAACCGCGCCATGGTCGAGGGCGATGGCGCCGTCTTCGTCGAGGTCCATGCTGCCGCGACCGTCGAGCAGTGTGAGGCGCGCGACGTGAAGGGTCTCTACGCGAAGGCCCGCGCCGGCGAGATCAAGGGCTTCACCGGCATCGACGACCCCTACGAGGAGCCGCCCGCTCCCGAGGTGCGCTGCGAAACCGGCATCGACGCCGAAGCAAACAGCCTCCAGCAGATCATCGAGTTCCTCGAGTCCCGCGGACTCATCGGGAGGGTGCAGTCATGAGCAACCTTGGCGAACCGTACGGCGGAACTCTCGTCGACCTGCTCGTCGGGGAGGAGGAGCACGTCGAGATCGGCCGCGAGGTCGCGGGCCTGCCCACGATCGAGCTCGACTCCCGCCATGTCGCCGACTTCGAGCTCCTCGCGAACGGCGGCTTCAGTCCCCTTACGGGCTTCATGGGCGAGGCCGACTACCACTCCGTCGTCGAGAACATGACGCTCGCCAACGGCCTTCCCTGGTCGATGCCCGTCACCCTCTCCGTGCCCGAGGCCCGCGCCGGCGAGCTGACCCCCGGCGTTCGCGCCGACCTGCGTGACGGGGAGGGCTTCCCTGTCGGGGTTATCGACATCGAGGAGGTCTACCGGCGCGACAAGACCCGGCTGGCCGAGCAGGTCTACCGCACCACCGATGAGGCCCATCCTGGCGTCGCTGCCATGTACGCCTCCGGCGACCTCGTGCTCGGCGGCTCGGTCAAGGCCCTGCGCCTTCCCGACCACGAGGGCTTCCCCGAGCACCGCCTGACACCTGCCCAGACTCGCGCCGCATTCGCCGAGCGCGGCTGGCGCACGGTCGTCGGCTTCCAGACACGCAACCCCATCCACCGCGCCCACGAGTACCTCATCAAGGTCGCCCTGGAAGGGGTCGACGGCGCGCTCATCCACCCCCTCGTGGGCGATACCAAGGACGACGACATCCCCGCCGATGTGCGCATGCAGTGTTACCAGGTGCTGCTCGACCGCTACTTCCCCGAGGATCGCGTCCAGCTCTCGGTACTGCCGGCGGCCATGCGCTACGCGGGCCCGCGCGAGGCGATCTTCCACGCCATCATGCGCAAGAACTACGGCTGCACCCACTTCATCGTCGGGCGCGACCACGCCGGGGTGGGCAACTACTACGGCACCTACGACGCCCAGCGCATCTTCGACGAGATCGACCTCGACGCGCTCGGCATCCAGCCCCTGTTCTTCGAGCACGCCTTCTGGTGTCTGCGAAGCGGCGCCATGGCCACCACAAAGACGAGCCCGGCCACCCCCGAGGAGCGTCTCTTCCTCTCCGGGACCAAGGTGCGCGAGATGCTCGCCAACGGCGAGGACCTCCCCGTCGAGTTCACCCGCCCCGAGGTTGCGGCCGTGCTGATGGAGAGCGCCCGGAGCGCCTGACGTGCAGCAGCGGGCGCGTTCGGTCGCGCGCGACGACGCGCCCGCTCTCCGCGGCCTGAGCCGGCTCCGCTACGGCGCGTTCCTGCGCATCGTGGCCGCGGTCGTGGGCCTCGTCCTGTTCGCCCTCGCGCTCGAGATCACGCGCGCGGGCGCGGGCTCCCTCGTCCCGCTGCTCTCCGACATCAGCGCCGAAGGAGTCGCCAACGCCCTCGGCTTCGGTTGGCTCTTCGCCTACGTCGTCCTCAGCGGTTCCCCTGTCGCCGCCATCGGCGTCACCCTCCTCTCGGAAGGAGTCTTCCACCAGACCGAGGCCTTCGCCGTCGTCGCCGGCTCCCGCCTCGGCGCCTCGTTCGTCGTCCTCGCCGTCGGCTTCCTCGCGTTCCGCTTCGGCCGCCGCAGCGGCGATGGCATCGCGATCGGCATCGTGGCGATGCTCGTCACTTTCACGACGCAGGGCCCCGCCGTCGCCCTCGGCTTCCTCGCCCTCTACCTGGGCTGGTTCAAGGGCGCCATGCCCTCCGCCCCGGATGCGCTCCTGCAGGGCACCGACGCCGCCTTCGGCCCCGTCACCGACGCGCTCGACTCCGTCTTCCCCGGGCTGCTCGTGTTCGTGGTCGGCGCCGCTGTGCTCCTCCTCGCGTTCGCCGTTTTCGAGCGCGCCTTGCCGCAACTCGAAGGCGAGGCGGAGGGAATCCGCCGGCGCTTCGAGGTCCTCAATCGCCGCCCCCTGATGTTCCTCATGGGCGTGATCATCACGCTCACGACCCTCAGCG
>DAOUID010000074.1:0-5255 GCA_034428315.1 Dehalococcoidia bacterium | reverse complement strand
TCACGTTGTTCTGGGTCTTGCCCAGGGCGAGCGCCGTCTCGGCCACGGAGAGCCCCGCGCCGAAGCGCAGCGAGATCACGTCGCGCTGGGCGGGCGGCAGCTTGGCCGTGGCCTCGCGCACCACCTGGATGGTGGCCTGCAGCTCGTAGGCGGCTACGTGGTCCTGGCGTTCGTCGGGCATCGTCTCGGGGAGCTGGGCGGGCACGCCCCGCCGGCGCTGCCGGCGCGCATGCGAGATCACCTCGTTGCGGGCGATGCGGAACAGCCATGCCCCGAAGGGCAGGCCCCGCCACTCGTAGCGCTTCAGGTTGGCGACCATCCGCAGGAAGACCTCTTCGGTCACGTCCTCGGCGTCCTGCGTCGAGCGCACGCGCCCCGCCACGTAGCGATAGACGCGGGGGAAGTAGAAGGTGTAGAGCGTGCTCAGCGCCTCGTGATCGCCGGACTTGGCCTGCTCGACGACCGTTCGCTCGTCGAAGTCCGGAGCAAGCTCGCTTGGCGCCATCGTTTCCACACGCACTCCCGATGCGCGCCGTGCCCACGGCACGCCCCCACCACTCCACGCGAGCATAGGCAGCCGCCCCGGCAGAGCGCAACATACCCCTGATAACGCCCGCGACGTATAAAGGTTACTCGCGGGGCCGAACGGTTCGTTGACTGCCCTCCGGCCGCGCTCGTAGCATTCAGGGAGCACGCTTCCGCAGGAGTGGCATGGCCAAGTTCATTTTCGTGACCGGCGGCGTGGTCAGCGGCGTCGGTAAAGGCATTACAACCGCCAGTATCGGGCGCCTGCTCAAGTCCCGCGGAATCTCCGTCACCGTTCAAAAGCTCGACCCTTACCTGAACGTCGACCCCGGCACCATGTCGCCCTACCAGCACGGTGAGGTGTTCGTGACGGCCGACGGCGCCGAGACGGACCTCGACCTGGGGCACTACGAGCGGTTCCTCGACCAGGACCTTTCCGCCGCCTCCTCCGTGACCAGCGGCCAGGTGTACCGCGCCGTGCTCGACCGTGAGCGCCACGGCGACTACCTCGGCGGCACCATCCAGGCCGTTCCCCACCTCACGAACGAGATCAAGGCACGCATCTACGCCGCCGCCGAGGGGAGCAACGCCGACGTCATCATCTGCGAGGTCGGCGGCACCGTGGGCGACATCGAGGGCCAGACCTTCATCGAGGCGATGCGCCAGATCCGCCACGACATCCCCAACGACGACTTCCTCAACGTGCACGTCACCTTCCTCCCCTTCATCGGGGCTACGGGCGAGCTGAAGACGAAGCCGACGCAGCACTCCGTGAGCGAGCTGCGCTCCATGGGCATCCAGCCCGACGCCATCCTCGCCCGCAGCGACCACGCCGTGCCGGGCGACATCTGCAACAAGATCGCCGATTTCTGCGACGTCGACCCCCGCGCCGTCATCCCCCTGGAGACGGTCGACACGATCTACGCGGTGCCCCTCATCCTCGAGAGCCGGGGACTGACCGACTTCGTCCTCGAACGGCTCGGCCTGAAGGCGAACGCTCACGACCTGACCGCCTGGGAGGCGATGGTCGAGCGCCAGCGCCACCCCACGCGCGTGGTGGAGGTGGCCATCGTCGGCAAGTACGTCGAGCTGCAGGACGCCTACCTCTCCGTGAAGGAGGCGCTCGTACACGCGGGCGTCGCCCACGACGCCGAGGTCAGCATCCGCTGGGTGCACGCCGAGGACCTGGAGACGCGCCCCGCCGAGGCCGTGCTGGCCGACGTGGACGGCATCGTCGTGCCCGGGGGCTTCGGGGAGCGGGGCTGGGAGGGGAAGATCGCCGCCGCCCGCTACGCCCGCGAGAACGGCATCCCCTACCTCGGGCTCTGCCTCGGCCTGCAGGTGATGGTCACCGAGTTCGCGCGCAACGTCTGCGACTGGGAGGGCGCCAACTCGACGGAGTTCGACCCGGAGTCGCCCTGGCCCGTCATCAGCCTGCTCGAGGAGCAGGAGGGCGTCGTCGCCAAGGGGGGCACGATGCGGCTGGGCTGGTACCCCTGCCGCCTGCGCCCCGGAAGCCTCGCGGCCGAGACCTACGACGAGGGCCTGATCAACGAGCGCCACCGCCACCGCTGGGAGCTGAACAACCGCTTCCGCGACGAGATGGAGGAGGCCGGCCTCAAGGTCGCCGGCACCTCGCCCGACGGGACGCTGGCGGAGATCGCGGAGGTTGCGGACCACCCCTTCATGCTGGGCACGCAGTTCCACCCCGAGCTGCAGAGCCGCCCCAACCGGCCCCATCCCCTCTTCCACGCCTTCGTGGGCGCCGGGCTCGACCGCCACGCCCCCACCACCGAGGCCGCTACCTCCGCCGTTCCCGCCAGCTAGTGGACGCCTGGCGCATCGTTCACATCCTCGCCCTGCTCTGGATGGGCGCCGGGCTGGGCGCGACCTATCCCCTGATCGTGCGCGCCTGGCTTTCGAACGACGTCCAGTTCCAGATGTACGCCCTCGTCGAGGCCGCCCAGAACGAGACGCGCGTCCTCCTGCCCGGGGCCATGCTCTCGGGCGCGACCGGGTTCTTCTGGGGCGTGGCCGAGTACGACTTCATCCGCGACGGCTGGCTGGCGGCACTCACCGGCCTCTTCGTCCTGTTCTGGCTCGTCTGCCTGCCCCTCATGGGCTTCGGGCTGCGGCGGGCGCGCACCGCCGCCCTCATCGCCGCCAAGGAGGGCGAGGTCACCGACGAGCTGCGCGAGATCCTCGACGACCGCGTCCCCCTCGTCTTCGGCACGGCCCTCGTCCTCAGCGTCCCGCTGATGGCCTGGCTCGCGATCTTCAAGCCGTTCTAGGGTGGTCGGCTTCCGCGTCCCCGCGCCGGGTAGACTTCCCCCGTGCCCCCGTCTGACGAAACCTCCCTCCGTGTTGCCGTCTACATCGATGGCTTCAATCTCTACTACGGCCTCAAGTCCAAAGACTGGCGCCGCTACTACTGGCTAGACGTTCAGAAGCTTGCCCGAACGCTGCTTCGTCCCAACCAGACTCTTGCCTTCGTGCGCTACTTCACCGCGCGTGTTTCCGGTCGCCCCGGTGACCCGGACAAGCCGAACCGGCAGGATACCTACTTGAAGGCGCTCGACACCCTTTCCGATGTCTCCCTTCACTATGGCTACTTCATGCCTAAAAGGGAGAGGTGCCGGAATTGCGGCGAGACCTGGCAGACGTACGAAGAGAAGCGAACCGACGTCAACATCGCCGCCGAGCTCTTTGGGGACGCTCAGGACGACGCTTTCGACATGGCCATGCTCATCTCGGCGGACAGCGACCTCGCCAGCATCGTTCACTCGACGCGCCGCAGGTACCGTCGCAAGCAATTCCTTGCCGCGTTTCCTCCCGGAAGGCATTCAAGCGAACTCCGAAAGGCAACGCGCAAGGCGTTTGTAATCGGTGAAGAGGTGCTTCGCAGTAGCCAGCTTCCCGAGCGCATCATCCTGCCCGGCGGACACGCTCTTGAGCGTCCCCTTCGCTGGAGGTAGGCCAACAAATGAGCCCTCCGCGCCAGCCGAACTGGGGGGGAGGGCTTCGGCCCAGCGGACACTACCCGCCGGGGTGGTCCTTCCAAGTGTCTCCACTTCGCTCCTGCGTTGTCAAGGGCCGGTGGTCGGTGGCCGGTCCCCGCCCGGCCCTACTCTCGCGGGAGCGCGGCGCTCTCCTCCTGGACGCGCGACCACTCGGCCTCCGGGTCCTCGGACCCGAGGCGCTCGGCGGCGGTGCGGCGCGAGCGGATGCCCGCCTCGACGAGCGAACGCTCGTCGGCGACCTGGCGGGAGCGGTCGGCGGGGAGGACGGGGCCCCACAGGGCCTCGGCCTGCAGGCCCTCGATGGCCAGGCCTTCGTAGCGGGCGAGCAGGCGCAGGGCGAGCATCGCGCGGCGCTCGTAGACGGGCGTGCGGATGAGGCGCTTGCGCGCCACCTTCCGCGCCACCGGGTCCAGCTCCACGTTGAGAGCGACGCCGCTCAGGCCCGCGGGGTTCTGCCCGAAGGCCGTGCGGGGCGACTCCCCGAGGTCGTGCAGGGTGCGGTAGACGAGGTCGATGTAGTCGCGGTGGAGGGCGGCCCCGCCGCCCTGCAGCAGGTCGAGCAGGTAGGCGCGGGCGCGCTCGGGCACCTCCCAGACGGCGCCCGGCTCGACGGCGATGTCCTCCGAGCCAGCCACCCCTTCGAGCACGGCGATGGGATTGCCTGAGAGCTCCAGGATCTGGCTGAGCTGGCTGAAGGCGCGGTTCAGCTCGCGGTTGGGCTCGGCCAGCGGACCCACGTCGCTCGACCCCCACGGCTGCTTCGGCTCGCTCACGTTCGGGAACACGACGAAGGGGATGAACCCGTACGGGTTCGCCTCGCGGCGCTCCAGCTCGGGTCCGCGCCACAGCTCGAACGTCTCCTTCGTCCAGCGCTCCGTCACGAGGTTGTCGACGGACGAGGGAGAGAGGGGCAGGGAGGAGGTGGCGGGGGGCGCATCGCCCGCCGCGTACTGCGAGGCGACCGCCTCGATGCGCGAGGCGTCGTCCGGCGCGCGCCAGACGAAGATGCCCTGCACGTCGGGTGCGGAGATGCGCACGCGCCCCTCCTCCACGTCCCACGTAACCTTGTAGGCGGCGTCACCGAGGACGGCGCAGTCGAGCTCCGTCTCGAAGTCGAGGCGCTCGAGCCCGTTGGCGGCCTCCACGGCGCGCCAGGCCTGCTCGGCCAGCCGCGCGCGCTCAACGGCGGCGCGGTCGAGCGGGTCGAGGGGCCGCACCTGGAGGGCGTGCCCCTCGAACAGGTAGCTCGTGATCTTGTCGACGAACGCCTTCGCGTAGTTGAGCACGAGGCGGCGCTCGCCGCGGCGGGAGCGCCCCGGCCACTGGTCGCCCTCGTAGAAGGCGAGGTGCTCGCGGTAGCGGCGCAGGCGGTCTTGGTCGAGGGCACGCAGCTGGAGGGGGAAGGGGGTGGCCGTCACGGGCGAACTCCGGGGCAAGGATTCGCCGAACCGTGGGGCGTCCGCGCCCGATCTCGAAGCCTCGCATGGCAGCGGGGCCGCCTTGCCGCTCGCCGCCGCCTCTCGCTACAGTGCCAGCGTGACCACCCCCAACCTCCCCGAGATCGTCGACCAGCCCGAGGTCGAGGAGGAGCTCGAGCCGCCCTGCCACCTCATCCTGCTGGACGACGACAGCCACACCTACCAGTACGTCATCCGCATGCTCGGGGACCTCTTCGGCTACTCGCGCGAGAAGGCGTTCGGCATCGCCTCC
>DAOUID010000073.1:0-9751 GCA_034428315.1 Dehalococcoidia bacterium | reverse complement strand
AGCCGGCGATGCCGGTGAGGTGCTTGCGCTTCTGGGCGACGTAGTCGACGAGGATGTACTCGCCGAGCTTGTCGGGGGTGGTGTAGAAGACGCGGCCCTTGTTAATGCGCGCGACCTGGTTCACGAACTCCTTCAGATAGTGGTTGCGGTCGAGCATGAAGGTGTTGATCGTGATGTTCTTGCGGGTGCAACGCTTCACAGCCTTGAGGGTCTCGCGGATGGTGATGGGGCTGGGGGGGTAGGCGAAGTAGCTGCGGCCGCGCTCAAGGTGGGCGGTCGGTTCGCCGTCGGAGATCATGATGATCTGGCGGGTGCCCTGGGTGTGCTTGGCGAGCAGGCGCTCGGCGATCATGAGGGCGTGGTGCATGTTCGTCCCGAGGACGGACTCGTCCCAGCGCACGTAGGGAAGGTCCTCGGCCTTCAGCTCGCGGGCATAGGCGCTGAAGCCAATGATGTAGAGGCTGTCGCGCTGGAACTGCGAGGAGATGAGGTTGTTGAGGGCGAGGGCGACCTTCTTGGCGGCCTGGAAGCTGCCGCGCAGGGCCATCGACCAGCTCAGGTCGAGCATGATGACGGTCGCGGTCTGGGTGACGAGCTCGCTGCGGGCGACCTCGAAGTCGTCGGGCTGGAGGTTGATGGGGGTGCCGACGCCCTCGCGGTGCAGCGAGTTCATGATGGTGCGCTTGATATCGAGGTGGAAGGGGTCGCCGAACTCGTAGAGCTTGGTCTGGTCGGTGCGTTCGCCGCCGTAGCCGCTCTCGTGGACCTCGTGCTTGCCGAAGGAGTCGGCCTTGAGCTGGGCGTAGAGCTCGACGAGGGCGCGCTGGCCGATCTTGCGGGTGCCGCGCGGGGTCAGCTCCCAGCCTGAGCCCTTCTTCCGAATGTAGCCGGCCTCCTCGAGGATCTCGAGGAACTTGCGCAGCTCGTCGAGAGTCTCGCGGGCCTCGGGGCCGAGCAACTCCTCGAGCTGGTCGGCGTCGATATCGTCAATCTCGCCGCCGTACTGGGTGCGCTCGAGCTGGCGCTCGACCTCGTCGATGGACTGCATGTGGCGCATGAGCTCCATTGCGGCATCGAGGTCGATCTGCTCCTCCCCGCGGAAGGGGTACTGGTTGCGCTGGTCGCGCATGGGGAAGAGGTACTCGAGGTTCTGGGCGAGCTCGTTGAGGCTCTGCTGGAGCTCGGGGTCGCCGACCTTGTCGGCGAGGAGGTCCTGGAGCTGCTGGCGCATGTCGCCCGGGAGGCTCCCGAGGAGGCTCTGCATCTGGCCCATCTGCTGCTGCATCTGGGCGATGAGCTCGTCGAGGGACTGGGGCGGGTTGTCGCCGAAAAGGTCACCGTACTGCTGCATGAAGCTGTCGAAGTCCGGCTCGTTGCCGGCCATCTTGTCCTGCAGCATCTGGTTGAGGTCCTGGGTCATCTGCTTCATGCGTTCCAGGTCCTCTGGGGATATGTTGGCGATCTGCTCCGAGAGATCCTTGAAGAACGTGTTCATCATCGCCTGGCGCAGGGACTCAACGAGCTCGTTGAACTTGGCCTGGGCCTCGGGGTCCATGAACTCGTAGTCCTGGAGCCTGCGAACCTGTCCGGCGGTGTCGTCGGGGAGCTCGTCCAGGAACTCCTGCTTGCGGTTGGCGATGTTGCGGAGCATGTCGGCGAATTCGTTGGTGGGGACGCTGCCCTCGCCGCTTGAACCGCCCGACTCTGAGCCCTGCTGGCCCTGTTGCCCCTGCTGTCCCTCACCGGGCTGGCCCTGCTGCGACTCGCCCTGCTGGCCGCCCTCGTTCGAGGGCTGGCCCTGCTCGGCGCCCTGCTGCTGGCCCTCGCCGTCCTGGGCGCCATCGCCTTGCTCGCCGGGCTGGCCTTCCTGCCCCTCCTGGCCCTCGGGCGGGACGCCGGCCTCCTCGAGGCGCTGGTCGATGGTGTTGCGCTCCATGTCGAGGATCTCGTCGAGCTGCTCGCGGAGCTGGTCGAAGATGGAGCCGAGGTCGAAGCGGTCGAGCTGCTGGCGGCGTTGCTGGCGCAGCTGCTGGAGGAGGTCGCGGAGGCCCTGGGTGCGGTCGCCCATGGGGTTGCGCATGCCGCGCTGCAGGAGATTGCGGAGGGCGTGCTGGAGGTCTCCGAAGTTCATGAGGTCGTCGGAGAGGTTGTCCAGGATCTGGTCGGGGTCGAGGTCCGCGACTTCCTGGGTGCCATCCCACATGGAGTACCGGAAGCGTGATGGCATGGCCCCTCCTCGACGCGCGGCGGACTCGTTCGGGGCCTTACCGTAACCTACGCCCCGAAGGCCCACAATCGGGGGGAAGGCGTTCGGCGCCGGACTTGCCACGCGAAGCACCTTCGACACTGAACAGGAGCAGGCAATGCGGCACGAAGTGAAGTACCAGCCGTCCTACGCCCTCGCGTTGGTCACCCTCGACGCGGGCGAGTCGATCCAGGCGGAAGCGGGGGCGATGGTGAGCATGTCGTCCACGATCCAGATGGAGACGAGCGCGCGCGGGGGGGTGCTCTCGGGGCTGCGGCGGTCGGTGCTGGGTGGGGAGAGCTTCTTCATCAACACCTTCCGCGCGGAGGAGACGGGCGAGGTGACGCTGGCGCCGGCGCTTCCGGGCGACATCGTGGCGCTGGAGCTAACGGGGGGATCAACCCTGCTGGTGCAGTCTGGGTCGTTCCTCGCGGCGACGGAAGGCGTGGAGGTGGACACGAAGTGGGGCGGAGGGAAGTCGTTCTTCTCCAGCGAGGGCCTGTTTCTGCTGCGCTGCACGGGCCAGGGGACGATCTGGCTCTCGAGCTACGGCGCGATCCACCCGATCGACCTGGGCGTGGGCGAGCCGTACACGGTCGACACGGGGCACATGGTCGCGTTCGACGACTCGGTGCAGTACGACGTGGGCCGCTCGGGCGGCTGGAAGTCGACGCTGTTCAGCGGCGAGGGGCTGGTGGTGAAGCTGACGGGGCCGGGGCGGTTTTACATGCAGACGCGCTCGGAGGACAGCTTCCTGAGCTGGCTCCTGCCCAAGATCCCGAAGCAGGGCGGCAACTAGGGCGCTCGGCGTCACGTCGCGCGCGTAGACTGCCGCGCGATGGAGTTCCGGTTCTCGGAGGAAGCGCTCGCCTTCGAGCGCGAAGTCGAGGCGTTCCTTGCGGTCGAGTGGAGCCCGGAGGTGCGGCGCCGCGTGGACGCGTCGCCCGACCGGTACAGCATGGAGCGGGAGTTCCGGCGGAAGCTGGCGGAGAAGGGCTGGCTGACGATGTCGTGGCCGCGGGAGTACGGCGGCCAGGAGCGGAGCTACGAGGAGCAGTACCTGTTCCAGGAGGCGCTCAACTACGTGGGCGCGCCGGGCGCGACGGTGGGGGTGCAGCAGGTCGGCCCAACGCTGATGACGTTCGGCACGGACGAGCAGAAGGCGACGTTCCTGCCCCGGATCGCGAAGGGCGAGATCGACTTCGCGCTGGGGTACACGGAGCCGGATGCGGGCACGGACCTGGCTTCGCTCCAGCTTCGGGCCGTTCGTGACGGCGACGACTATGTGCTCAACGGCATCAAGCGGTTCACGAGCGCCGCGCACCGGGCGGAGTACGTGTGGCTGGCGGCGCGCACGGACCCGTCGGCGCCGAAGCACCGGGGTATCTCGATGTTCCTGGTGGACCTGCAGACGCCGGGCATCACGGTGAAGCCGATCTGGACGATGTCGGGCATCCGCACGAACGAGGTGTACTGGGAAGACGTGCGCGTACCGGCGGACGCGCTCGTGGGGGAGGAGAACCGGGGCTGGTACTACGCCGCGCACGCGCTCG
This sequence comes from Dehalococcoidia bacterium, assembly GCA_034428315.1. Classification (GTDB taxonomy): domain Bacteria; phylum Chloroflexota; class Dehalococcoidia; order Tepidiformales; family Tepidiformaceae; genus UBA2991. Next base: position 5,953 of record DAOUID010000073.1, on the reverse strand, counting down.
ACTTCGAGCGGGTCTCGATCTTCACGGTGTCGGGGGTGCGGGCGGTGTTCGACGCGCTCATGCGCTGGGCGCGGGAGGAGGGGCCGGACGGGACGCGCCCGATCGACGACGGGCGCGTTTCACGGACGCTGGCGGACTACAAGGTGCAGATCGAAGTGCTGCAGATGCTGGCCTACCGGAACCTCGGGATGATCAAGCGGGGGGAGCACCCGAACCACGAGGCGAGCGAGGTCAAGATCTTCAGCACGGAGTTGATGCAGCGTCTCCTCCACACGGGCACGAAGCTGCTGGGTCCGTACGGACAGCTCACGCCCGAGTCGGAGCGCGCGCCTCTTGGCGGGCGCATCGAGCAGGGGTACCGGGCAGCGGTGATGCCGACGTTCGGGGCGGGGTCGAACGAGGTGATGCGCAACATCATCGCGACGCGGGGCTTCGGGCTGCCAAGGGGTTAGGAGAGCGCCGCGCTGGCGCACGGCTGAGTGGAGCGCTCGCGGCTGGCGCCGCTTGCTGAGGAGAGCGGCGGCGTGGTCGCCTGAGTGGAACGCCACGCTAGCGCGTGGCTGAGTGACAAGCGAGGAGCAGGCACATGGCGGATGAACTGAAGATCTGGGCGCTGACCGACGGGGCCGACGTCGAGGCGGTCGAGAGCGTTGCGAGCGTGACGCTTGAGGATGTTCTCGAAGAGACGCTCGTGCGGCGTCCGGAGATGCTGGAGAGCGGCCTCCACCTTGTCGGACGACAGACGCCCACGGAGGGTGGCCCGTTGGACCTGCTCGGCGTTGATGCGGGCGGGCGGCTTGTTGTTTACGAGCTGAAGCGGGAGAAGCTGACCCGAGAGGCAGTGACGCAGTGCATCGACTATGCCTCGTCACTCGACACCATGACGCCCGAGGACCTGGCGGCGTTCATCGCTGAGCACTCGGGAGACAGAGGAATTGACCAGATTGAAGAGTTCGAGGAGTGGTATCAGGAGTCGTTCGCGGAGAATGAACTGGACGACCTGCTTCCGCCAAGGCTCGTCCTTGTGGGGCTGGGAGTGGACGAGCGGGCGGAGCGGATAGCGCGGTTCCTGTCGGAGGGAGGCATCGACATCGCGGTGCTGACGTTCTACGGCTTCCGCCATGAAGGACGTACGTTGCTCGCCCGGCAGGTGGAAGTTGAGAGGAGCGCGACGCAAGTAGCTGGGCAGCGAAACAACCAGAGTGCAGCCGAGCGCCGCCTAGCGTTAGAGAGACGGTTGGCAGAGAAGGGGCAAACTGAGCTATTCGAGGACATTGCCAACACCCTGCAAACCCTCCTCCCCAACCCCACCCAGAAACGAGGCTCCTATGGAATCAACTTCGCCCTTCCGTCTGGTGGAGGACGGCGACGTTTCTGTCACCTCTGGATCGGCGAATCCGGACCACAGGTGGCCTGGTATCCCACGACGAATTGGGACGAGTCAGTGCTTCCCGCCCTGAAGGCAGAGGCCGCCAAGAACGGCTGGACCGCGTTGAAAGACGATGGCGGCCATGTCCTCGACATTGCCGACGCCAAGGAATGGGAGGAGCGTCGTAAGAGCCTCGTGCGGTTCATCGAGGCCGCACGGGAGGCATGGAACCCCACACCTCAGAGCGGGAGCGGTAACTTCCACGAGCGAGTGTGGTCGTACGTGCGAGATGTGCCTAGCGGAACGGTTGTGACTTACGGACAGGTGGCAAAGGAGTTGGGTTCGCCCGAAGCAGCACAGGCGGTGGGCAACGCCATGCGCGCTCTTCCAAACGAGACTGACGTGCCGTGGCATCGCGTGGTCACTTCACAAGGGAACCTTGGAGCCCCCGAATCGTTGGACGAGCAGCGTGAGCGGCTCAAGGGGGAGGGCATAGACGTCACAGACGACGACAGCGTCGACCTGGCCACCTATCAGTCGCGTGGCTGATCGAGGGACGCGTGCCGCCGAACTTCTATGAGCGAGTGTGGGCGCTTGTGGGGGAGGTGCCGCGGGGGCGGGTGGTGACGTACGGGCAGGTGGCGGTGGTGCTGGGGGCGCCTTCGGCGGCGCGGGCGGTGGGGTATGCGCTGCGGGCACTGCCCCACGACACGGATACGCCCTGGTGGCGGGTGATCAACGCGAAGGGCGGGATCAGCCTGCGGGGGCGGGGGCATGGGGCGGACTTGCAGCGGGAGCTGCTGGAGGAGGAGGGGGTGGTGTTCGATGACGCGGACACGGTCGACCTGCGGGTCTACCGCTGGTGGCCCGACGAGGAGAGCGGCGGGCAGCGGCCCGCCTGAGTGGAGCGCCGCCCTGTCGGGCGGCTGAGAAGAGCGCTCGCCCTGCTCGCTGAGGAGAGCGCCGCGCTCCGCTTCGCTGCACGCGGCTGAGTGGGGGGCGGATTAGCCGGGCCTTGAGTAGTCCCAGGAGATGACCTTCGTGGGCGTGACCTTGATGTAGGCGGCGCCGGGCGGGGCTTGCGTGGGGAGGGCGTGCTCGGGAGCGCCCCGGCTGCGGGCGGCCTCGCGGGTCAGCTCCAGCATCTCGTCGGGGGTGTTGATGACGGTGGCGTCGCCCTGGATGAGGATGCCCTTGATGTCCTGCATGGTGCTGCCGCTCTCCAGCGAGAGGCTGACCTTCGGGTTGCGCTGGGCGTTGAGCACCTTCTGGGTGTGGTCGCGGCAGCCGATGTACACGGCGTCGTCGACGCGGAAGTAGCCGATGGGCACGCTGTGGGGGTAGCCGTCGCTGCCGACGGAGGTGAAGGTGATCCAGCCGGGGCGGCTGTCGAGAAACTCGTTGACTTCGTCCGGGGAGAGTTGGGCGGGCATGGCGCCTCCTTGCGTGCGACAGGATAGCGGCTCGGGAGCAGGGCGCGATCAGGCGCGGCTGCTACAATCGCAGGGCGCATGGGGCCTGGACGCGAACGATCTGGCGAGACGCACACGACGTGACCACGGGCATTCTCGCCCTGCAGGGCGACTTCCGGGAGCATTCCGAGATGCTTGCCAGCATTGGGCAGGCATCCATCGAGGTGCGGCGTCCCGAGCAGCTCGATGCGCTCGACTCGCTCATCATCCCGGGCGGCGAGAGCACGACGATCGCGCGGCTCATCCTGCGCTACGGCTTCACTGAGCCGCTGCAGGCGTTCTGCCGGAGCGGCCGGCCGGTGTGGGGCACGTGCGCGGGGGCAATCCTGCTGGCCCGGCGGGTCGACGAGCTCGACCGGCCGGGCATCGAGACGATGGACATGACGGTGGCGCGCAACGCCTTCGGGCGGCAGGTGGATAGCTTCGAAGCCAACCTGGAGATGAAAGGGCTGGAGGGAGGGCCGTTCCACGCGATCTTCATCCGGGCGCCGATCATCGAGTCGGTGGGGCCGGGCGTGCAGGTGCTGGGGCGCCTCGAGGACGGCGTGATCGTGGCGGCGCGGCAGGGCAACCTGCTGGCGACGGCCTTCCATCCCGAGCTGGGCGGCGATACGCGCCTGCACCAGTACTTCCTCACGATCGGGGCGGCCGAGCGCCCCAGGGCGGGAGCCGAGGCGTGAGGGACGGACAAGTTGGCGCCGCGGGGGTAGCGTAGTGGCGATGACCGAGGAAAACGGGACCGCCCCCGAGCGGATCGTGACGGACGATCTCGATGCGCTCATCGAGACGCTGCCGCCACGGCTCACGGAGAAGCTGGAGGCGGAAGACCACCGCAGCGAGCTGCTGGAGGTGGTGCTAGACCTGGGGCGGCTGCCGGAGGCGCGCTACCCGAACCGCGAGATCGTCCTCAGCCACCGGGAGGTGACGGAGGAGGACCTCGACTACGTGATCTCCCGGGTGGGGCTTTTCGGGGACGATAACCGCGCCGGCATCGAGCGGACGCTCCACCGCATCTCGGCCATCCGCAACCGGCGGGGCGAGGTGGTGGGGCTGACCTGCCGAATCGGGCGGGCTGTCTACGGGACGATCCGAATCATCGAGGACCTGGTGATGAGCGGGAAGAGCATCCTGCTGCTGGGGCGGCCGGGCGTGGGCAAGACGACGATGCTGCGGGAGGTGGCCCGCGTGCTCGCGGACGAGGCGAACAAGCGGGTCGTGATCGTCGACACGTCGAACGAGATCGGAGGCGACGGGGACATTCCCCACCCGGCGATCGGGGGCGCGCGGCGGATGCAGGTCTCGACGCCGGCGCTCCAGCACGGGGTGATGATCGAGGCAGTGGAAAACCACATGCCAGAGGTCATCGTGATCGACGAGATCGGCACGGAGCTGGAGGCGGCGGCGGCGCGCACGATCGCGGAGCGGGGCGTGCAGCTGGTGGGCACGGCGCACGGCAACACGCTCGAGAACCTGATGGCCAACCCCACGCTGTGCGACCTCATCGGGGGGATCCAGTCGGTGACGCTGAGCGACGAGGAGGCGAGGCGGCGGGGCACGCAGAAGTCGATCCTGGAGCGGATGGCGCCGCCCACGTTCGACGCCGTGATCGAGATCCAGGGGTGGCGGCGGGTGGCGCTGCACGAGGACGTGGGGGCGACGGTCGACGCCAAGCTGCGGGGCTTCCAGGCGCCGCCGGAGGTTCGCGAACTGACGGACGGAGGGACGATCGCGACGGTCGCGCGGGAAGAGGCGGAGGCGCCGGCACCGACCATGCGGGGACAGTCACCGGAGGCGAACGGGGCGTCGGCGCAGGAGCAGGAAACCCGGCTCTTCCCGTTCGGGCTCTCGCGGGGACGGCTCGTGCAGGCCATCCAGGAGACGGGCGTGCCCATCCAGATCGTCGACGACCTGCGCCAGGCGGACGCGCTGATCACGCTGCGGCACTCGTACCGGAAGAAGCCGGCGCCGGTGCGCGAGGCGGAGGAGCGCTCGCTGCCGATCTACGTGATCAAGAGCAACACGCTGTTTCAGATGGAGCAGGTCCTGCTCCAGTTCCGCGGCCAGCGGGCGCGGCGCGACCCGGTGGCGGAGGCCTATCGCGAGACCGAGGAGGCGATCGCCCAGGTGCTGACGGACGGGCGCGCGCTGGAGCTGGCGCCGGCGAGCAGCTACATCCGGCGCGTCCAGCACGAGCTGGCGGGCCGCTTCAACCTGGATAGCGAGAGCCACGGCACCGAGCCGGAGCGCCGCGTGCGCATCCTGCCGGAGCCGCCGCGGTCGGGCGGCCGGTGACGAGCGAGGGGCCGGAAGGGCGCTTCATCGTCTTCGAGGGGGGCGAAGGGGCGGGCAAGAGCGTGCTTGCGACCCGCCTGGCGCGCCGCCTGGAGGCGGCGGGGGTTCACACGATCGAGGTACGGGAGCCGGGCGGGACGCCCGCCGGCGAGCAGGCGCGCGAACTGCTCGGGCAGTCACTCACGCCGTGGGCGGAAGCGTTCGCGTTCCTGCTGGCGCGGTCGGAGCTGGTGAGCCGCGTGATCAAGCCGGCGCTGCAAGGGGGCGCGACGGTGCTGTGCGACCGATTCCGGGCGAGCACGGTCGCCTACCAGGGGTACGGGCGGGGCCTTGACTTGAAGCGGCTGGCGGAAGCGAACGCCTCCGCGACGCAGGGCCTGGTTCCCGACCTCACCATCTACCTGGACCTGCCGCCGGAGGTGGGGCTGAAGCGGAAGCAGGGCGAGCGGGGAGGGCCGGCGACGGGACGCGAGGGCATCGCCTTCCACGAGCGGGTTCGCGAGGGGTATCGCCAGCAGCTGGCGCAGGCGCCGGAGGGGACGTGGGCGGAGATCGACGCCACGCAAGCGCCGGAGGCGGTGGAGGCGGAGGCCTGGGAGGCGGTTGCCAAACTGCTGGGGATCGCGACGGGCGAGTAAGCGGCAGAACGTGCTTCGGACGGGGGAAGGGCTGCGGGGGACGGCGAGCTACTTCCAGCGGAACTTCTATGCGCTGGAGAACGCGCACTACCGGCTGCTCTGGACGGGAACGGTGTTCTCGTACTTCGGGATGCAGATGCAGATCGTGGCGAGGGGCTGGCTCGCCTTCGACCTGACGGGGC
>DAOUID010000072.1:0-5271 GCA_034428315.1 Dehalococcoidia bacterium | reverse complement strand
CAGGAATTCCTTGGCGTGGAGCAGCTCCAGCGCGAGGTTGTCCGTGCCATCAGGAAAGAACTGGTTGACGGCTATCGTTCCCGGTACCGCGACCGTCTGAGGCCGGCCGACATTCGAGAACTTGCTCAGGCTCAAGCCCCGCCTGGCCTCTTAGTGCGGCAAGCGATGGGGAGCGATCGAGGGGCCGTGCGAGAGACCCTCATGGAGCTGGAGCAATGGTATCCCGACATACATCAGTGGGTGGAAGCACGGCTCGAGGGGATCGAAGACGCCGACGACATCCGTGTTGCGGAGATGGACGGCGAGATCGGGGCCGTGGTTGTCATGCGGAACAAGGGGGCCGACGTCCGCAAATTCGCCACTCTCTATGTGCGACCCACTGCTCGTGGCGCAGCCATTGGCCCACATATCGTGAGAGAAGAGGTTCTGCGTGCGGCCCGTGACGGTGTTCGCAAGGCCTATGTGACGTGTGCCGACGAAATCGCAAATCGACTTCTCCCCATTCTCCAGCAGAGTGGGTTCACGCCGGAGGGCGTCTCCCGCGGACGATATCGTGACGGTGCCGCGGAGTGGGTCCTCGGGAAGAATTTCGTCTATGGAGAAGTCATCCCTTCAGACTTCCTGGACTTCGTGAAGACCCGGATGGTCACCGAGGCGGGAGGGGAGATCGTTGAAGACCGGGGCACCGTGTTTGCTAGTCGGGTTCCCCGGTTGGGCTTGGCAGGCGGTGCAAGGCCGGAACTGGCGTGGTACGCGGTTTCTACGCGTGACCGACCCGAAGAGGACTATGTAGCTCATCGAGAACGCTTTGGCCGAACGCCGTGGACCTTTGTGAGCCTTGTGGGGCGCCCCGCAGATGTCTCCCATGAATTCCATGAAGCCAGCAATTGGATTGATGCTGCTGACCTATCCGCGCAGTTCTATCCTGTGACCCTTGCGAGCCCTAGACAGCCTTCATTGATTGTCACCATCCGTCCTGAGTTTGCTCGGGAGTTGATTCCATCGAGCCGAGCGCCCTCTATGCTGCCTCCGACTCGCCTCCAGGTTCGACCCGACAACGTGTACTACCGGGCCCCAGATCGACACCAAGAGCTACGTAGAGGCTCGCGGCTCTTCTTCTACCTCAGCGAGCCTGAGCATCGCGTTACCGGCAGTGCTGGCATAACGGACGTCTTCGTGGGTGACCCCGAGGACTGTTTCGCTCGCTACGGCACGAGGGGCCTCTTCAACTACGAGCGTCTCGAGGAAATCGCCCAGAATCACGATGGCAAAGTGCTGGCCATCGCGTTTGACTGGCACCGCGAGTTCCCGGCGGGAGTTAGCCTCCCCAAGCTTCGCGGCATGATCCCGACCTACAACCCCCAGTCAGCCCATCTGGTAGGTGCCGAGGTCGCGTCGGCCATCCTCCGAGAGGGATTTCGCCATGCAGAATAGAGAGCCGAGGCGAATAGTCTTGGCAATCCACGGCAGGCATGCCGAGGCCATCCTGTGTGGTAGGAAGACCCATGAACTTCGCCGTCGCCTCCCGACCCTTACCCCGGGCGACTGGGTGTATCTCTACGAGACGGCGCCGGAGTCCGCTGTCGTTGGTGGATTCCGAGTCAAGGGTGTCAGGCGTGAACGCCCTAAGGCTATGTGGGACGTCGTGGGCCGAGATGGGTTCGCCATCACCAAGTCGGAGTTTCAAGCCTACGTCCGTGGCGCAAAGGAAGTGATTGCCCTCGAAGTTGCTGACCCCTTCCGCCTACGCCGTTCGGCCTCAGCGGCTGAACTTGCTGGCGTGGACTCTGCCTTCCGGCCCCCACAGTGTGCGACGTTCCTTCGAAGTAGCACTCTGCTAGCCCATCTGCAGGCGCTCGGTCGCCGGCTCCAACCCGTCGCATCTTCCCCCTGACCGGTGCGCCACGGTCCCTCATCGCGTAGCGTTCGAGAAACCGCCCAGGAGCCCCCACATGCCCGTCGATCCGAACCGCGAGAGCTGGAAGCCAGGCATGCCCTGGGAGCACGCCATCGAGGACATGGAGTACATCCGCGCCCTCGGTCGCGAGATGGGCGGGCCCGAGCGCATCGAGCGCCAGCACGCCGGCGGCCGCTACACCATCCGCGAGCGCATCGAGAAGATGGTCGACCCCGGCAGCTTCGTCGAGGCCGGCCCCATGGTCGGCGCCGCCGAGTACGACCACGACGGCAACCTCATCGGCTTCACGCCGGGAGCCTACGTCATGGGTCTCGCCGAGCTCGACGGGCGCTCCGTCGCCATCGGCGGCGACGACTTCACCATCTCAGGCGGAAGCCCTCACAACGTGCGCAAGCACCCCCGCGATTTCATGCAGCCGCTCGCGATGCAGTACGGCATCCCCTACGTCCAGCTCGTCGAGGGCGTCGGCCACAGCTCCAAGGCCGATGAGGCCGAGGGCCACATGGGCCTCCCTGCCGGCGACATGTGGTGGCGCGCCGTCGAGATGCTCCGCACCGTCCCCGTCGCCGCCGGCATCATGGGCTCCGTCGCCGGCGCCCCCGCCGCCTTCGCCCTCATGTCCCACTTCACCGTCATGGTGAAGGGCCAGAGTCAGATTTTCCCCTCCGGCCCGCCCGTCGTCCGCCGCGCCATCGGCGAGGACCTCGACAAGGAGGCGCTGGGCGGCGCGAAGATGCACGTCCACGAGAGCGGCCAGGTCGACAACGAGGCCGAGTCCGAGGAGGACGCCTTCGACCAGATCAAGCGCTTCCTCTCCTACCTGCCCGACACCACCGCCGACGTCGCGCCCCGCGTCCAGACCGGCGACCCACCCGCCCGCCGTCCCGAGGAGCTCCTGAACATCATCCCGCCCAACCGCAAGCGCGGATACGACATGCGCACCCTCGTCTCGCACGTCGTCGACAACGGCGAGTTCTTCGAGATGCGCCGCCACTACGCCGGCGCCATCATCACCGCCTTCGCCCGCATCGACGGCTACAGCGTCGGCGTCCTCGCCAGCGACCCCATGAAGCTCGCCGGCGCCATGGACGGCGACGTGGCCGATAAGTACACCCACTTCGTCGACCTCTGCGACACCTTCAACCTGCCCCTCCTCATCTTCCTCGACATGCCCGGCTTCATGCTCGGCTCCCATGCCGAGCGCAAGGCGACGATGCGCCGCGGCGTGCGCGCCCTCATCGCCAGCGCCGAGGCGGACGTTCCCAAGATCGAGTTCAACGTGCGCAAGTCCTACGGGGTCGCCGCCGACGCCCCCAACAGCGTCGGCATCCCCAACGGACTCAACCTGCGCTTCGGCTGGCCCGCGGGCGAGTGGGGCGGCATCCCCATCGAGGGTGGCGTGGCCGCCGCCTACCGCCGCGAGATCGAAGCCGCCACCGACCCCGACGCCCACCGCGAGGCTATCGAGGAGCGCCTTCTTCGCCTCCGCTCCCCCTTCCGCGCCGCCCACCGCGGCGACGTCATCGACCTGATCGACCCGCGCGACACGCGCCGTCTCGCCTGTACCTTCGTGAAGCTCGCGCAGCCCGCCCTCGCGCGGCTCGCGAGCCGCCCCAAGCGCGCCGTCCGCCCCTGAACGGGAGTCTCTAGGCGGGCACGGCCTCCCGCGCCTTCGTGAACTCCAGGTGCAGCTCGTACAGCCCCAGCATGATCCCCGGCTGGTGCTGGAAGTCGTTCTTCCCCGGAGCCAGCTTCAGCTCGTCCATGCGGTCGAGCATCACGTCAACCGCGATGTTCTGCTCGAGGCGCGAGAGACCTGCCCCCGGACAGCCGCGCGGCCGGATCGAGAACGTCAGGTGCTTGCCCGGGCTCTTGCGGTCCAGCCGGATCTCGTCCGGCGCCTCGCACAGCTCGGGGTCGCGGTTGGCGGCCGCCCAGCGCAGGTGCAGCAGTGACCCGGCCGGGATCTTCACGCCCCGGATCTCCGTGTCGCGCGCGACCATGCGGCCCGAGAGGCCCTGCGTGGGCGCGTAGAGCCGCAGCGCCTCCTCCACGAAGAAGCGCACCTTCGAGCGGTCTGCCCGCAGCTCCTCGACGATCTCCGGGTGCTGCGCCAGCAGCATCGCCTCCGAGGTGAGCGCGTACTGCGTCGTCTCGTTCCCGCCGATGTGCATCCCCGAGACCACGCTGATGATGTCGCCGTCGCTCAGCGGCTCGCCCTGGAACTCAACGTTCGTCAGGAACGTGATCATGTCCTCCTTCGGGTTGCGCCGCTTCTCGTCGATCTGCTCCTGGATGTAGTGGTTGAACGCGACGAGCGCCTTGGCGTTGTCTTCCTCGTCCGGGTCCTCCATCTGGCTCTTCGGACCGAAGCCGTAGACGAAGCGGCGCACCTGCGCCTCCTCCCACTTCTTCGTCATCGGCATGTCCTCGAGCGGGAACCCGAGGATCGTCGAGATCACGGCCTGCGGGAGCGGCGCCGCGAACTCCGTCACGAACTCGACCTCGCCCTTGTCGATCCAGTTATCCATCAGGCGGTTGGCGTGCGCCGTGATCATCTCGCGGTGCTGGAGCGCCCCCGAGGCGCCCACCCACGGCTCCGTCAGCTGCTCGCGGTGCGCCTTGTGCGACTCGATGTCCGGCCGCAGCCGCTCCCGCGCCGTCACCACGTCCCCGAAGCCCTCGTCCTCGAAGATCTCGTCGTGGATCTTGCTCGTGCCCGAGGCGCCCGGCCCGATCCGCGATGGGAACAGGTCCGGATCGCGCACGACCCGCCTGATGTCCTCGTACTTCGTCAGCACATAGGCATCCGAGCCCGGCTCGTAGCCTTGCCCCGGCAGCCGCAGCACCGGCTCGTCCGCCTGCAGCAGCTTGTACGAGTCGTACCAGTGCTCCTGTGCGCCCGGCGCGAACAGGTCCACCTCGCCCACGCTCATCGGGCATGCCGCCTGGGGCATCGCTTCGAAGTCTTCTCGGTTCGCGGCCATATCGGTCCCTCTTCCGGCCGGACACGTGGTTCACCGCTCCGGCAGTCGCTGGAAAGTGCAGGGATTATAGCGGCTATGACAGGGTCTCGACCCCGCCCTGCTACCGCGCCGAACCCCCCGACACCGTCAGCAGCGCTCCCGTCGTGAAGCTCGAGGCCTCCGAGGCGAAGTAGAGCGCCGCCCCCACGATCTCCTCCGCCTGCCCGCCCCGAGCCAGCAGGATCGTGCTCGCCGCGCGCGCCTCGAACTCCTCCATGTCCCATGCCTTCGAGATGTCCGTCAGGAACGGCCCCGGGATGATGCAGTTGACCCGCACCTTCGGCGCGAACGTCCGCGCAAACCCGATCGTCAGGTTGTTCAGGCCCG
>DAOUID010000071.1:0-8744 GCA_034428315.1 Dehalococcoidia bacterium | reverse complement strand
CCAAGGGCCCCGGCCACCTCGTGCGCCGCGTGTTCACCGAAGGCGGCGGCGTGCCCTGCCTGCTGGCCGTCCACCAGGACGCCAGCGAGGTCGCCAGCCAGCTCGCGCTCGCCTATGCCAAGGGTATCGGCGGCACCCGCGGGGGCGTCCTCGAAACGACTTTCCTCGAGGAGACCGAGACCGACCTCTTCGGCGAGCAAGTCATCCTCTGCGGCGGTCTATCCTCGCTCATCAAGGCCTCCTTCGAGACGCTCGTCGAGGCCGGCTACCAGCCCGAGAGCGCCTTCTTCGAGACCATGCACGAGCTGAAGCTGATCGTGGACCTGATCTACGAGGGCGGCCTCGCGAACATGCGCTACTCCATCAGCGACACCGCTGAGTACGGCGACTACAGCCGCGGCCCCCGCATCATCACCGATGAGACCCGCGCCGAAATGCGCCGCATCCTCGAGGAGATCCAGACCGGCCAGTTCGCGAAGGAGTTCATCCTGGAGAACATGTCCGGCCGTTCCAGCTTCCTCGCCATGCGTCGCCGGGACGCCAACCACCAGGTCGAGCAGGTCGGCGCCGAGATGCGGGGAATGATGTCCTGGCTCAACCAGGACGGGTAAGGGCTTCGTCCCCAGCCAGACACCAAGAAGGGGTGGCCTCGTGGCCACCCCTTCCCGTTCGGTTCCGTGAGCCGCGCGCTAGACGCGGTGGCACCAGACCCAGTGCTCCTTGCCTCCCGTGCCCACGTTGCGCCACTCGGGGACGCGCTCGCGGCACTCGTCGACGGCGATCGGGCAGCGCGTGTTGAACACGCAGCCCGGAGGCGGCGACAAAGGACTCGGCACGTCGCCGAGCAGGATGATGCGCTCGCGCTCCCGCTCCACCTCGGGGTCCGGAATCGGAACCGCCGAGAGCAGCGCCTTCGTGTAGGGATGCAGCGGGTCGTCGAAAATCGTGTCGCGGTCGGTCAGCTCCATGATGTGCCCGAGGTACATCACCGCCACCCGGTCGCTGATGTGGCGCACGACCGAGAGGTCGTGTGCGATGAACAGGTACGTGAGGTTGAACTCCTCCTGCAGGTCCTGCAGGAGGTTGATGATCTGCGCCTGGATCGACACGTCGAGCGCCGAGACCGGCTCGTCGCAGACGATGAACTCCGGCTCCACCGCCAGCGCCCGGGCGATGCCGATGCGCTGCCGCTGGCCGCCCGAGAACTCGTGCGGGTAGCGGCTGGCGAAATACGGGTTCAGGCCCACTGTCTGCAGCAGGCTGTGAACGCGATCGCGCTTCTCCTGCCCGCGCGCCAGACCGTGGATGGTGATCGGCTCCGAGACGATGGATCCGACCGACATACGCGGGTTCAGGCTCGCGTACGGGTCCTGGAAGATCATCTGCATGCGGCGCCGGTAGTTCCGCAGGGAACGGCCCCGCACCCTGGTCAGGTCCGTGCCTGCGAAGTTGACCGTTCCCGCCGTCGGGCGGTTCAGCTGGAGGATGGCCTTGCCGGTGGTGCTCTTGCCGCAGCCCGACTCGCCCACGAGACCGAGGGTCTCGCCGCGCTTTACGTCAAAGGTGACGCCGTCGACTGCTTTCACGTCGGCCACGCGACGCTGGATGATCAGGCCGGCGGTGACGGGGAAGTAGACCTCAAGGTCCTCGACCTCAAGGAGGGACTCGCCCATCCCGTTACTCATCGTGGCCTCTTCGACGGTGCTAGCTTGTTGCGACAACTGGCCTCTCCCTTCCGACGTTCTGCCACTCCCAGCAGGCCGCCTGGTGCTCGCCTTCCACCTGGACGGTGTCAGGATACTGCGCGAGGCACTGGTCCGTGCGCCAGTCGCAGCGCGGGTAGAAGCTGCAGCCCTCCGGCAGGTGCGCCAGGTCGGGCGGCAGGCCCTCAATCGGAATCAGCTTCTCCTGCCGGTGCTCATCGAGCCTCGGCACCGAGTTCAGCAGGCCGACCGTGTACGGGTGCTTCGGCTTCGCGTACAGCTCGGTCGCATCCGCTCGCTCGATGACCTTGCCCGCGTACATCACGTTCACGCGGTCGGCGTAGCGAGCCACCACGCCCAGGTTGTGCGTGATGATGATGACCGCCGTTCCGAACTCGCGGCTCAGGCGCGCCATGACCTCGAGGATCTGCGCCTGAATCGTCACGTCGAGCGCCGTCGTCGGCTCGTCCGCCAGCAGGATCTTCGGGTTGCAGCTCATCGCCATCGCGATCATCACGCGCTGGCGCATACCCCCCGAGAACTGGTGCGGGTAGTCGTCGATGCGGCTGCGGGCGGCGGGAATACCAACCAGCTCCAGCAGCTCGACGGCCCGCTCGCGGGCTGCCCGCCCGCGAAGGTCCTGGTGCAACTCCAGCGACTCCGTGATCTGCCGCCCGATCGTGAGAACGGGATTCAGCGACGTCATCGGCTCCTGGAACACCATGGCGATGTCGTTGCCGCGGATGCGCCGCATCTCGCTCTCGTCCAGCTTCAGCAGATCACGTCCCTGGAACATGACCTCGCCGGAGACGATCTTTCCGGGGGGCGACGGGATCAGGCGCAGGATGGAGAGCGCCGAGACGCTCTTCCCACAGCCAGACTCACCCACAAGCCCCAGCGTCTCGCCCTCCTCCACCGAGTAGGACGTGCCGTCAACGGCTTTGACGACGCCCTCCTGTGTGTAGAAGTACGTCCGAAGATCATTTACCTCAAGAAGCGCCATGACGCCCCCTTTCCCCCGACTCGGATTTTCCTGCGCACCGCTCCGACGAGAAAACGGGCTCCCCATGGGGCCATGGGGAAGAGGAGATTCGAACTCCTACGCCTTGCGGCACATGATCCTAAATCATGCTCGTCTGCCAATTCCGACACTTCCCCGGTCCTGACCCGGCTGGCGAACCAACCGGCGAGACCTTTCCGAAAAGTGGTGAGCCGCGAAGGACTCGAACCTTCAACCTAGTGATTAAGAGTCACTTGCTCTGCCAATTGAGCTAGCGGCCCCAAGGTCGCGCGGAGTATACCGAAGCGCCTTCGCGCCCGACAACAACTCCGATACGTTCGGGAAAGCTCTTCGATCGATCACACCGCCCCGCGCAACAGCTCGATAACCTCGTCCACCGCAGCCACGCGCCAGTTCGCCCACGTTTCGCTCGTGCGTTGCCACTCCAGGTAGCGCTCGCGTCCTTCCGCCCGCGCCTGCTGGATCTCCTCCTCGCTCGGCTCGTGCCCGATCCGCTGGGCAATCGCCTCCGGACGCATGTCACCGAGCACCTCGTAGAGCTGGTCCATCTGCTCGTTTGCGAGCACGGGCCGCTCGATGAAGTGCCCGAGTTCGACGTGCTCGGCGTTGTAGAAGATGTACACGGGGATGGACTCGAACTCCCCGTCCTTCAGGTACTCGGCGATCATGTCCTTGTTCTCGTCGCGCTCGAAGATGCGCACTTCGATGCCGAGCGCTTCGGCGATCCGAACCCCCACGGGCATGCCCCGGTACACGTCCGGGCACCAGTCCTCGCCGATGATGACCATGTGGTCGGGCCCGTTCGAGTGGCCCGCGAGCTCGCTCAGGGCGGCTTGCTGCTCCGCGCTGATGCTGAGGCTCGCGTAGTTGTCGTCGAACTGCTCGCGGTTGCGAACGCCCGAGTCGATGTACTCCTGGTAGGTCTTGCCCTGCGCGAAACGCTCCCGCGTGATTACCGATTCCGTTGCCTGCGCCACTGCTCTCTCCCGTGCCGGTCTCTGTGTTGTCAGCCTATCGACGGCGCGCGGGCGCTACAACTCGCCCCGCTCCGACGCCTTCGCCCGCTCCCACAATTCGTCGAGTGCGTCGATGTCCATCTCCTGCAGGTCGAGCGACTCTTCGTTGGCCCACCCCTCGACGAGTCCGAAGCGGCGGCGGAACTTCCCGTTCGCCTTCCGCAGCGCCTGCTCGCCGTCGATTCCCATCGTCGCCGCGATGTGCGCGACCACGAAGAGCACGTCGCCGAACTCCTCCTCCCGGTCCTCGTCGGTCTCGGCCAGCGCCAGCTCCGCGATCTCCTCCGAGAGCTTCTCCAGCGGCCCGTGGATGTCGGGCCAGTCGAACCCGGCCCGGCGCGCCCGGCCCTGGATCGTCTGGGACTCCGCCAGGGCGGGCAGCGTGGAGGGCACGCCGTCGAGCCGGGGACGGTCCGGGCGCTCCTTCTGCTTGAGCACGTCCCAGCTCTCCCGCACGTCCTCGGCCGTCTCCGCCGTGGCGTCCGCGAACACATGGGGATGGCGCGCGACGAGTTTCGCCGCGATGCGCGAGTACACGTCGCCGAACTCGAACTCGCCCGTGCGCTCCGCCACCGCCGAGTGCATCAGCACCTGCAGCAGCACGTCGCCAAGCTCCTCCGCGATGGCCTCCCCCTCGCCCGAATCGATCGCCTCAAGGAGCTCGTACGCCTCCTCCAGCAGGTGCGGCCGCAGCGACTCGTGCGTCTGTTCCCGGTCCCAGGGGCAGCCCTCGGGGCCGTGCAGGCGGCGGATGATCGCCTCCAGCGCTTCGAACTGCCGCAGGTCGTCGGGGATGGGCTCCGGGGTCGTGTCGGCTTCCACACGCGCAGTCTACCCGGCCCTCCCGCGGCTCTCGGTAGGACACAGCGCCCCCTCGGGGGACAATGGACCCATGAGCGAAGCACAGCGGACGTGGGGTGGCCGCTTCGAAGGGTCGATGGACGACCTCACGCGCGACTACACGGCCGGCGCCGATCGCGACCTGTACGAGCACGACATCGCGGGCTCGGTCGCGCATGCGCGCATGCTCGGCGCGACCGGCATCATCCCCGAGGATGATGCCTCCGCCATCGTCGCTGGGCTCGGCGCCGTGCTCGAGCAGTTCCGCGCGGGCGACGTCGAGTGGCGCCCCGATCTGGAGGACATCCACACCCACGTCGAGGTGCTCCTCCGGGACCAGGTGGGCGACGCCGCCGGTCGCCTCCATACCGCCCGCTCCCGCAACGACCAGGTGTCGCTGCTCAACCGCATGCTCGTGCGTGAGCAGTGCGACCTCGCGGCCGAGGCCGCTGGGGCCTTCGTCGAAACGCTCTGCGACCTCGCCCTTGCGCACGCTGCCGACCCCATGCCGGGGTACACCCACCTCCAGCGCGCGCAGCCGGTGACGCTCGGACACCACCTGCTCGCCTACGGCGAGATGCTGCTGCGTGATCGCGACCGCTTCCGCGATTGCCGCGCCCGCGCGAACGTGCTTCCCCTCGGCTCGGGCGCGCTCTCCGGCTCCCCCTACCCGCTCGACCGCGAGATGGTCGCTCGCGAGCTCGGCTTCGATGCCGTCTCCCGCAACAGCCTCGACGCCGTCGCCGACCGCGACTACGCAATCGAGTTCCTCTCCTGCTGCGCCATCGCGCAGGCGCACCTCTCGCGCCTCGCCGAGGAGGTCGTGCTCTGGTCGAGCGCCGAGTTCGCCTTCGTGCGCCTCCCCGACGCCTTCGCCACCGGCTCGAGCATGATGCCCCAGAAGAAGAACGCCGACGTCGCCGAGCTGGCCCGGGGCCGCTCCGGCCGCGTCTTCGGCGAGCTGGTGAATCTCCTGGCGAACCTCAAGGGCCAGCCCCTCGCCTACAACCGAGACCTCCAGGAGGACAAGGCCGCCATCCTCAACGCGTCGGCGGTCGTCGTCCCCTCGCTGCGCATCTTCGCGGCGATGGCGCCCGCCCTCGAGTTCGACCTGCCCCGGATGCGGGGGGCCGCTTCCGGGGGCTTCGCCCTCGCCACCGACGTCGCCGACTACCTCGTGCGCAAGGGCATGCCCTTCCGTGAGGCTCACGCCGTCACGGGCGGCCTCGTGCGCGAGGCCGAGGAACGTGGCTGCGAGCTCCATGAGCTCCCGCTGGAGGTCTACACGGCCGGCAGCGACCTCTTCGAGCGCGACGTGCTCGAGATCGACGTTGACTCCGCTCTCGCAGCCCGGGACGCCCTCGGTGGCACCGCCCCCGCGCGCGTTCGCGAGGCAGCCGAGGCCCTCCGCCGGGAAGTGGACGCCTAGTCCAGCTGCGCGACCAGGCCCTTCGTCGCTTCCGCGGCTGCGACCACCCGCTCGCGTTCCTCGTCCGAGAGCTCCAGCTCGAAGGTGCGCTGGATGCCGCCCTCCCCGAGCTGCACGACCGTGCCCGAGAACACGCCCTCGATGCCGTACTCGCCCTGGTGCAGCGTCGAGCAGGGCATCAGCCGGCGCTGGTCGAGCAGGATCGCGGTGACCATCGCGATGGTCCCCGCCGAGGGCGCGTAGAAGGCGCTGCCGACGCCCATCAGTTCCGTGATCTCGGCCCCGCCCCGCATCGTGCGCGCCACGACTTCCTCGATCGTCTCTGCCGAGAGCAGTTTCGTGAGCGGCACGCCGCCCACCCGCGTCTGAGAGACGACCGGCACCATCGTCGTGTCTGTGTGGCCGCCGATGACGTAGCCGTGCACGTCCTGCGGTGAGACGCCGCAGGCGTCGGCCACGAAGTGGCGGTAGCGGGCGCTGTCCAGCGCTCCGCCCTGCCCGATGACCCGCTCCCGCGGGAAGCCGCTCGCCTCCAGGGCGACGTGGCACATCGCGTCCATCGGGTTCGAGAAGATCACGAGCGCTGCCTCCGGCGAGGCCTTCGCCGCATCGGCCACCTTCGCCCGCACGATGGCGGCGTTGCTGTTGAGCAGCTCCTCGCGGCTCATGCCGGGCTTGCGAGGCGCGCCCGCGGTCACGACCACCACGTCCGAACCGGCTGTCTCGTCCCAGCCGTCGGTGGCGCTGATGGAGGCGCTGAAGCCGCTCCACGCGGCCGCCTGCGATTCGTCCAGCGCCTTGCCGAAGTGCATGGTGCGGGCGAACTGGGGGTCGTCCTGCAGGACGACGTCGCAGATGTCGCGCTCGATGAGCCGTTGCGCCATGGCGCCGCCCGTCATGCCGGCGCCAACGATCGTGACCTTCTTTCGTGCCATCGTGTCTATTCCTCTGGGGGTGCAGGTTGGTGCGGCGAGACTAGCACGCGCCCTCCCTAGGGACCGCCGCCGCGCTCGCGCAAGCTCGCAGGCCGGTCTGGCCATACACTGAGCCCGTGGATCAGTCCCGCATCCGCAACTTCTGCATCATCGCCCACATCGACCACGGCAAGTCGACGCTCGCCGATCGCTTCCTGGAGGTGACGGGCACTGTCGCCGTGCGCGCCATGGCCGACCAGGTGCTCGACACCATGGACCTCGAGCGCGAGCGGGGCATTACCATCAAGGCCGCCGCCGCCCGCATGAACTACCGCGGGGCCGACGGCGAGGAGTACCAGTACAACCTCATCGACACCCCCGGGCACGTCGACTTCACCTACGAGGTCTCGCGATCCCTCGCCGCCTGTGAAGGCGCCATCCTCGTCGTCGACGCCTCCCAGGGCATCGAGGCGCAGACCCTCGCCAACGTCTACCTCGCCCTCGACCAGGGCCTCACCCTCATCCCCGTCATCAACAAGATCGACCTCTCCCACGCGGAGACGGAGCGCGTCGCCCACGAGCTGGAACGCGTCGTCGGCTTCTCCGCGGACGAGATCGTCCTCGCGAGCGCCAAGGAAGGCACCGGCATCGCCGAGATCCTCGAGGCCGTCCGTGAGCGCGTGCCGCCGCCAGCCGGCGATCGCGCCGGGGAGCTCAAGGCGCTCATCTTCGATTCCAAGTACGACGCCTATAAGGGCGTCCTCGCCCACGTCCGCGTGGTCGATGGCGGGATGGAGGGCCGCGCCGACCTCCGCCTGATGCAGACGGGCAAGAGCTTCGAACCCCTGGAGTTCGGCACCTTCGCGCCGGGCATGCAGCCCCTCGCGGGGCTCGCCGCCGGGGAGGTCGGCTACATCGCCACCGGCCTCAAGGAGGTCGCCGACTGCCGCGTGGGCGACACCGTCACGCTTGCCGAGAGTCCCGCCCCCGAGCCCCTACCCGGCTACCGCCAGGCCAAGCCGATGGTCTTCGCCGGCATCTACCCCACGGACTCCGACCAATACCAGGAGCTGCGGGAGGCGCTGGAGCGCCTCGCCCTCAACGACGCCTCGCTCGTCTACGAGCCCGAGTCGTCGGCGGCGCTGGGGTTCGGCTTCCGCTGCGGCTTCCTCGGGCTGCTGCACCTCGAGATCGTGGTGGAGCGGCTCGAGCGCGAGTATGACCTCGGCCTGCTGACCACCGCGCCGAGCGTCGAGTACGAGGTCGAGCTCCGCTCCGGGGAGGTGGTCGCCATCGAGAACCCCTCCCGCCTGCCCGACCCCTCCCGCATCGAGGAGATCCGGGAGCCCTGGGCCACCATCGACGTCGTCACCCCCAGCCGCCACATCGGCCAGGTGATGGACCTCGTGACGAACCGGCGGGGCCAGTTCCTGCGGATGGAGTACCTCGAACCGGAGAGCGACCTTGCCCCCGGCGAGGCCCGCGTCCTCCTCGCCTACGAGATTCCCATGGCCGAGATACTCGTCGACTTCTACGACAACCTGAAGGGGTCCACGAGCGGATACGCCAGCCTCGACTACCAGCCCGCCGGCTACCGCGCCGCTTCCCTCGTGAAGGTCGACGTGCTGGTGAACGGCCAGGTTGTCGATGCGCTCTCCATCATCACCCATCGCGAGAACGCCACCCGCGACGGCCGTTCCCTCGTGCTCAAGCTGCGTGGCCTCATCCCCCGCCAGATGTTCGACGTGCCCCTGCAGGCCGCGATCGGTGGCCGTATCATTGCCCGCGAGACGGTCCGCGCGCTGCGCAAGAACGTCCTCG
>DAOUID010000070.1:0-20034 GCA_034428315.1 Dehalococcoidia bacterium | reverse complement strand
GTCGACATCGTTCTGGAGTCACCACGCCACCTGTTCATCGGAGAGGCGAAGCACGAGTCCTCGTTCGGGACTAACAGCGAGTACGTGTTGGTCCACCAGTTCATCCGCGAGTACGTGATGGCGAGCATCCTCCTCAAGCTCCTGGAGCAGGGCCGAACGGTAGTCCCGTTCGTGGTAGGCAACGACCGCAAGGACCTACTGAACCAAGGCCAGGTTCGCTTCATGATCGACAAGGAGTGGATGCGCGAGGAGAACGTTCTTGAGTGGAGCGACATAGAAGCGCTTCGGTAGGCGCCCCGACGCTGGAGTACCATTCGGGTGGGGAGCCCCAATGGCCAGTAGCCAACAGCTAACAGCCGACCCCAGCCTGATCGAGCCGCAGGAGTTCGTGACGGACGAGTTCCGGATCGACCCGTTTCCCGTCTACAAGCGGCTGCGGGAGTACGAGCCGGCCTACCAGGACAAGTTCCAGAACCGCTGGATCATCTCGCGGTATGAGGACATCTGGGCGATCTACAAGGACAACGCGCGGTTCACGCGGGCGACCTACGACCCGCACGGGAAGCACAAGTTCGGGTCGGACTCGACGATGGGGTTCACGCTGAACGACCTGGGCGAGGGGCAGGACTACATCTGGCTGCGGGGCATCGTGGCGGGCGAGTTCGTGGGGAAGCGGCTGGAGAAGCGGGTGCCCCTGATCGAGCGGATCGCGACGAAGATCATCGACGACTTCATGGAGAAAGCGCGGGCGGACCAGAAGGCGGGGCGCACCTCGCGGGGTGTGGTGGAGCTGGTGTCGCAGTTCAGCGAGCGTTTCCCGATCCGGGTGATCGCCGGGATGCTGGGGCTGCCCGAGGAGGACAACGACTACTTCGAGGCGGTGTACGACCGGCTGTTCGCCGGGAACGGGTACGGTCGGGCGCACTTCCGTCGGGGGGTGGCGGCGAGGGACGAGCTGTTCGCGTACCTCGACCCGATGTTCGACGAGCGCATCGCGGAGCCGCGCGACGACCTCCTCTCCGTGTTCTGCCACGCGGAGAAGGACGGGGCGAAGATGACGCGCGACCAGATGCGGGGCTACGTGGCGCTGCTGCTGGTCGGGGGCGGCGACACGACGCACAAGGCGATCGACGCGATGTGGTGGAACCTGCTCCAGAACCAGGAGCAGTACGAGGCGGTGCGGGACGACCCGGAGCTGATGGACCGCGTGTTCACGGAGATGCTGCGCTTCGACGGGTCGAACCACTGGCAGCGACGGCGGGCGAAGGTGGAGGTGGAGATCCACGGGCGGGTCTTGCCCGTGGGCGCGACGGCGTGGCTGGGGCTGGGTTCGGGGAACCGGGACGAGCGCGTGTTCAAGGACCCGGACACGTTCGACATCTTCCGGGACGACCTGTACTTCGGGAAGGAGTTGCGAACCGGGTACTGGCAGGACGGCGTCGCGAGCCACCTCGGGTTCGGGCAGGAGACGCACTTCTGCATGGGCTACGCGCTCGCGCGGCAGGAGTCGGTGATCTCGTCGCGCATCCTGCTGGAACGGCTGAAGAACCCGCGTCTGGCGGACGTCCCGAACGAGGGCATCGCCTTCCCACCACCGGGGCGGGGAGGCGTGCGCGGCCTCCAGCACCTCGAGATCGAGTTCGATCTGTAGGGTGGGCACCGTTCTCGCCGCGAGGGGGGAACATCTCGCCGGCAGCACGGCCTGGTAACAACGAAGGAGAAAAGGGCATGAAGATCGGCTTCTCCATCCCGGTCAGGGATCTGCGGGACGACCACGAGGGCATGGCGCGGTTCGCGCGGGAGGCGGAGGAGCTGGGATTCACGCACCTGCGCGTGCCCGACCGGGTGGCGGCGGTGGGGGTCGACCACGTCCACGAGCCGCTGACGCTGCTGGCGTGGGTGGCGGCGCACACGGACACGATCGAGCTGGTGCCGTCGGTGATCGTGCTGCCGACGCGGCAGACGGTGGTGGTGGCGAAGCAGGCGGCGGAGATCGACCAGCTGAGCGGCGGACGGCTGCGGTTTGGCGTGGGCGTGGGGGCGCGGGCGGAGGACTACGCGGCCTTCGGGCAGGACTTCCACACACGGGGGCGTCGCTGTGACGAGCAGATCGAGATCCTGAGGCGGCTGTGGACGGAGGAGGAGGTGCACTTCGAGGGGCGCTGGGACCGGCTCGTGGGGGAGCGCATCAACCCGCGGCCGGTCCAGCAACCGATTCCGATCTGGATCGGCGGGGCGCGGGAGCCGGGGGCGTCGGTGCTGCGCCGCATCGGGCGGATGGCGGACGGATGGTTCGCGCTCATGGCGCCGGAGGCGTACGGGGATGTTCGCGAGGCGGTGTCGGAGCAGGCGGAGGCGGCAGGGCGGGATCCGGCCGGGATCGGCTCGGAGAGCGCGGTGCAGATCGTTGGGAAGAGCGAAGCGGAGTGGCTGGCAGAGGTGGAGGCGTGGCGCGGCACAGGCGTCACGCACCTGTGCCTGCGCACGCTGGGCGTAGGGCTGGACACGGCCGGCCACCTCGAGGCTTTGCACGGCGCACGAGCGGCGCTGGACCGGCTCTAGGCGAGCGGTCTACTGGAGGGGCTCCTCCACGCCGGGGGGAAGCTCGACCTCGAACACGTTGAGGGTGGCGGAGACGAGCCCGTAGTAGCCGACCGTACCGACGAGATCGACGAGGCCGGCCTCGCCGAAGGCCTCGAGCGCCTCCTGGTAGGTCGCGTCGGAGACGCGGCTGGTCTCGAAGTACTCGGACACGAGGCGGTGGACGAGGGTGAGGTCGGGGCGTTCGAGCTCCAGGGGCGCGCCCGTGCGAACGGCCTCGACGACGGACTCGGGAATGCCTTCCTGGATCGCGAGTCGGGCGTGCGCCCAGAACTCGAACTGGGCGCGCCAGCGCTTCGCCGTGAGGATGATGGCGAATTCGGAGATGTCTCGGGGGAGGGCGGCGCCGAAGCGGCAGTGGGCGCCGAGCTGCTGGGCGGGGTTCGCGAACGCGGGACTGTAGAGCCAGACGCCGAAGGGGCCAGTGGTGGCGCCCGCGCTGGGGCCGCGGGGGCCGCTGCGGATGGCGTCGACCACGGCGGACTGGTCGGCGCTCAGGCCTTGCTCGTCGAGGGTGGGGAGGCGCATGGGGGTCGCTCCTTGGGTTGGTGGGGCAAGCAGACGGGATCGGAGCCGTCGTGTCCAGCGGGGGCACAAGGGGGCCGCGCGCGCGTAGGATCGGCGCCGGAGGATTCGTGGGCGCAGCGGCACTCCCCCTGAAAGGCATTCGGGCACTCGACCTGACGCGGGCGAGGGCGGGGCCGACGTGCGCGCGCCAGCTCGCGGACTGGGGCGCCGACGTGATCAAGATCGAGCTGCCGCCACGGCCGGGAGGCGGAGACGGGATCACAGGCGAGCGGCACGGGTTCGACTTCCAGAACCTGCACCGCAACAAGCGCAGCCTGACGCTGAACCTGAAGGCGGAGGCGGGGCGCGACATCTTCCTGCGGCTGGCGAGGGACGTGGACGTGATCGTCGAGAACTACCGGCCGGGGGTGAAGCACCGGCTGGGAATCGACTACGACACGGTGCGCGAGGTGAATCCACGGATCGTGTACGGGAGCATCAGCGGGTTCGGACAGTCGGGCCCGTACCGCGACCGGCCGGGGGTGGACCAGATCGCGCAGGGGCTGGGGGGGCTGATGTCGATTACTGGGCTGCCGGGGCAGGGGCCGGTGCGGGTAGGCATCCCGATCGCGGACCTGACGGCGGGGATGCTGCTGGCGCAGGGCATCCTGCTGGCGCTGTTCGAGCGGGAGCGGTCGGGGGAGGGGCAGTGGGTGCACACCTCCCTGCTGGAGGCGCAGATCCAGATGCTCGACTTCCAGGCCGCGCGCTGGCTGATCTCCGGGGAGGTCGCGCCGCAGGCAGGGAACGACCACCCGACGAGCATCCCCACGGGGGTGTTCCCCACGGCGGACGGGCACATCAACATCGCGGCCTCGGGGGGCGTCCTCTGGCAGCGGCTCTGCCACACGCTGGGGCTGGAGGAGCTGCTCAACGACCCCGACTACGCGGACAACGAGCTGCGCTCGAAGAACCGCAAGGCGCTGAACGCCCGCATCGCGGCGGTGACGCCCTCGCGCACCAGCGAGGAGTGGATCGCGGTGCTGAACGACGCGGGCGTTCCCTGCGGGCCCATCAACACCATCGACGCGACGTTCGCGGACGAGCAGGTGCAGGCGCTGGGTATGGCGCGGCCGATGGCGCGGCCGCTGCTGGGGGACACGCACGTGGTGGGGCAGGCCATCAACCTGGCACGCACGCCCCAGCCCCCGAGCCACCGGGCCACGCCCGAGCTGGGCGAGCACAGTGACGAGATCCTGCGCGGCCTCGGGATGGACGACGCGACCATCCGGGAATTGCGCGAGAACGGCGTCATCTAGGAACACATCAACGGGAGAGACGGCAAATGGACCTGAAGACGGACAAGATGATCGCCCGCAAGGAGGGCGGCGTCGGCTGGATGATCTTCAACAATCCGGCCCGGCGGAACGCTCTGGGGAGGGAGATGCAGGAGGCGATCCCCGTGATCCTGCACGACTTCCGGGACGACCCAGAGGTGCGGGTGGTGGTGATGACCGGCTCGGGGGACAAGGCGTTTGTCTCGGGGGCAGATATCTCCGAGTTCGAGAAGCGGCGTTCGGATCCGGAGTCGATCGCGGAGTTCGATCGCGTCGGCGCGGCGGCGAACCGGGCGTACGGCGAGCTGGGGAAGCCGCTCATCGCGATGATCCGCGGCTTCTGCATGGGCGGGGGCTTGCTAACGGCGCTGCAGGCAGATATTCGCGTTGCGGCCGATGACGCCCAGTTCGGGATTCCGGCGGCGCGGCTGGGGCTGGGGTACGGATTCGGGGGCACGCACAAGCTCGTGCAGACGGTGGGGGCGGCGGCAGCACGAGAGATCCTGTTCACGGGCGGGCGCTTCCCGGCCGAGGACGCCGTGCGCTGGGGGCTCATCAACCGGGTGGTGCCGGTTGATGAGCTTGAGCCGGCCGTGAGGCGCATCGCGGACGCGATCGCGGAGAACGCGCCGCTCACGGTGGACCTGCTGCGAGCCTCGATCGTGGAGGCGACGAAGGAGCCGGAGGAGCGCGACCTCGACACGATCGAGGGCATGGTGGAGGCGTGCTTCGCGAGCGAGGACTACATCGAGGGGCGGCGGGCGTTCATGGAGAAGCGGCGGCCGCAGTTCCAGGGGCAGTAGGGCGTGGAGGCTCGGCGGCGTCTGCGGGAGCGGCTGGCGAACAGCCCGCCCGTGTTCGCCCCGGTCTGCCTCGACCCGCTGACCGCGCGCACGCTGGAGGGGCAGGGCTACGAGGCGACCTACCTGAGCGGGGGCGCGCTCGGCTTCCAGCTGGCGGTCTCGGAGGCGCTGCTGACGGTGACGGAGATGGCGGAAACGGCGCGCCGGATCACCGCGAGGTCGTCGATCGCGCTGATCGTGGACGGTGGCGTGGGCTTCGGCGACGCCGTTCACACGAGCCGGACGGTGGCGGAGATCGAGGCGACGGGTGCGGCTGCGATCGAGCTGGAGGACCAGGTGGCGCCGAAGCGGGCTCATCACCACAAGGGGGTCGAGCACCTCGTTTCGCTCGAGGAGATGGTGGGGAAGCTGGAGGCGGCCGTGGCAGCTCGGCGCGACGCCGATTTCCTCATCATCGCGCGCACCGGGGCGGTGCGGAACGAGTCGTACGGGGCAGCGGTGGAGCGGGGGCGGGCGTACCGGGCGGCGGGGGCGGACCTCGTGATGCTGCGTCCGGACACGCCCGAGCAGTGGCGCGACGCGGTGACGGCGATCGACGCGCCCCTGGCGGCGATGGCGTCGTTCGGGAGCCGCACGCGGGGGGAGTGGGAGGCGCTCGGGTGGCCGCTGGTGATCGACCCGTTCACGGGTCAGGTGGCGGGCTGGCTGGCGGCTCGGGAGGCTTCGCGGCACTTCCTCGAGGAGGGAGCGAGCGGGGAGGACGAGGCCGCGATCGGGGCGGGATACGAGGCGATCAAGCGGGCGGCGGGCATGGACGACTGGTACACGATCGAGGAACGTACCACCGAGAAGGGAACGACCGGATGAGTTCGAACGAGAGCGGGAACTACCTCTTCGAAGCGCGCGGAGACCGCGAGATCGTGATGGCCTACAGCTTCGCTGCTCCGCCGGAGCGGGTCTTCGAGGTGTGGAACGACACCTCGGGGATGGGGAACTGGTACGGCCCGGAAGGGCACGAGCTGATCGTGGCGGAGCAGGACTTCCGGGTCGGGGGCGCCTGGCGGTACGGGACGCGGGACGAGTCGGGGGAGGAGACGGTCCTGTACGGGGTCTACCAGGAGATCGAGCCCGGTTCGCGCATGGTGAACACGGAGATCTTCGCGGGGATGCCCGACTTCGAGACGGTGGTCACCTCGACCTTCGAAGCGGAGGGGGCGGGGACACGGATGACAACGGTCGTGCTGCACCCGGCGCCGGAGTCCCGGGACGGGGCGATGGCCTGGGGCATGGAGGACGGAGTACGGCAGACGTTCGAGCGGTTCGCGGCTCACCTGGCGGCCAGCGGAGGGTGAGCGAGACGAGGTCCGGCTACCCGAGGGCCCTGGCGGTGCCCCTCGACGTGGCGGTCCACGAGGGGGCGGACGGGGAGTGGGTGGCGTGGCGGGTGCGGGCGCCGGGGAACATCGACTACGGCTTCGCGCGGGGGGAGCGGCCGGAGGGGTGCCTGGAGGCGTTCCTGGCGCTGGAGAAGGCGCCGCTGTCCGACTTCGCGGGCTTCGTGCGGCGATTCGGCGTGCTGGGCATCTGCGCGGAGCACGACGTTCCCGGGGTTGTCGCGGGCTGCGCGCCGCGGGACGGGGAGAGCGCGAACGACCTGTTTCCCCGCACGTCGCTGACGGAGGGGTGGACGGTGCCGCTGCGCATCTACCGGGAGCCGGCGGGGGTCTGGCGGGCTATGGCGGGGACTCTGGCGGCGGCGGTCCGGGTGGGGGCGGCGCTGCGGGCGGGGGAGCCGGGGGACGGGGCAGACCTCGCGCGGCTCTTCGGGGAGGGTGAGGCGGAGGGGCTGGCGGGGTCGACGAGGGCGGTGGGGGAGCAGCGGGTCCGCCTCGGCGAGCTGGTTAGCGGGTGGCTGGAGGAGGCGGGGGCGAGGCCGGTGTTGGCATGGCCGTTCGTGGCGGACACCCCGGAGCTGGCGTTCGAGGCGGCGGGCAACCCGGACGGGGCGTTCGAGTGGCCGGCACGGTCGCTCTATCCGGAGCTGCTCACGCAACTCGTGCGGGAGTTGGCGGGCTCTCCAGCAACCGGCTGATCACTCGGGGAGGACACAGATCTCCAGCGCCGAGGGGTGGGCCTCGTCGTGGAGGACGTACTGGAGAGCGGGCCACACCTCTGTTTCAGTGGCAAGGGGGCCGCCCGTGTTGGGGTTGGCATCGAAGCGCGGGAAGTTCGAGGAGGAGACCTCGAGGCGGATGCGGTGGCCGGGGGCGAACACGATGGCGGTGCTGGCCAGGTCGATCTCGTAGCGCGCGGGCTCGCCTTCGGGGACGGGCTGGGGCTCGCTGAGGGAGTCGCGGAAGCGGGCGCGAACGATGCCGTCACAGACGGAGACGGGCGTCCCGTCGGGGAGGACATCGACGAGCTTGGCGGTGAAGTCGGTATCGGGAGCGTCGGTCACGGTCCAGAGGACGACCCTTACGGGACCGGCGACCACGACGGGGCTGTCGAGGGGGTCGCTGGTGTAGCAGAGGACATCGTCGCGGGCCTCGATGCGGGACTGGTCGCGGGGACCGGGGAGGCCGATGGCGGAGTGGAGGGTGGGGCCGCCCTCGCTGGGTACGGGTCGGAGGGGATCGTAGAAGTAGCGGTCGGGGACCTCGTCGCCGGCGGGAACAGTCGTGGAGAGGGAGCCGTCCCCACGGGCGCTGTTGGCGTTGCCGCCGCTGTGGAGGTACCAGCTCTCGGTCTTCGCATCGGACGGGGGCCACCCGTCGGCCTCACGCCACTCGTTGGCGCCCATGAGGAAGTAGCGGACGGCGGGAAGGTCTTTCTCGACGCCCTTGAGGTGCCGGTCGAGGAAGCGGTTGTAGTCGAGGACCGCGCCGGACATGGCAGCGGCGGCGGTAGGGCCGAAGTCGCGCTCGCCGAGGTAGCGGTCGTAGTAGGCGTGCGACCAGGGGCCCATGAGGAGGTGGTGACCGGCGGGGGAGGCGGCGCTCATGCCGCGGAAGTTGCGCACGGTGCCGATGCCGAAGATGTCGAACCAGCCGCCCACGTGGTACATGGGGACCTCGTAACGGGAGTAGTCGTCGGAGTGGCGGAGGGCTTCCCAGTAGGCGTCGCGGCCCTCGTGGCCGATCCAGTCGGGCCACCAGGGGGCGAGGTCGGGCCGGGAGAGGCCGGGCATGGCGGCGAGGGGCCGGGTGCGGGCGGTCTCGTGGGGGTTGAGGAGGGCCTCTCCGGCGGCGGCAAAGTGCTCTGAGGCGATTCCGCGGTCGCGCCCGAGGGTGAGGGCGGCGGCGAGGCCGAGGCCCCAGAAGGTGGCGAAGCCGAGCTGGAGGGCGCCGCCCTGGTAGGTCCAGCCGTCGTAGTAGTCGTCGGCGGTGATGATGGGGATGGCGCACTTGAGGGAAGGGGGCTTCGCCTTTGCGGCCAGCAGCGTCGTGGCGCCGACGTAGGAGGGGCCGTAGATGGCGACGCCGCCATCGCACCAGGGCTGGGCAGCGAGCCACTCGACGGAGTCGTAGCCGTCGTCGGCCTCGTTCACGAAGGGGTTGAACTGGCCCTCGGAGGAGAAGCGCCCGCGCACGTCCTGGACGGCGACCGCATAGCCGCGCTCGGCGAGCTTGAGCGCGGAGGGCATGATGGGGAGGGCGGCGGCGGCGAACACCTCCTTGTCGTAGGGGGTGCGGGTGATGATGCCGGGCACGGGGTCGCCCTCGGCGGGGCGGAAGATGTCGGCGTAGGTGACGACGCCGTCGCGAAGGGGGATGGGGATGTTCTTCTCGACGAGGACGCGCGAGACGGTCGGTGACATTGGCGGCTGGCCTCCCGCGGCATCGTACGCGGGGAGGGGTCAGGCGGGGACGGGAGCGGTAGGGTCGAGAAGGCCGGTGTCCTTCAACTCGGACCAGAGGGCAGCGGGGAGAGGCGTCTCGATCATGCGCGCGTTCTCCTCGACCTCGGCCACGGAGGCGGCGCCGGGGATGACGGCGGCGACGGCGGGGTGGGCGAGGATGAACTGGAGGGCAGCGGCCTTGAGGGGCGCCCCGTGGCGGTCGCAGACGGCCTTGATGGCGCGAGCGCGGTCGAGCATCTCGGGGGGCGCGGAGGCGTAGTTGTAGCGGGCGGTGTCGTCGAGGTCGGAGGCGAGGATACCGCTGTTGTAGGGCCCGCCAGCGATGACGCTGATGCCGTTCGCCTCGCAGTGGGGAAGGAACTCGGCGAGGGCCGTCTGCTCCAGCAGGGTGTAGCGCCCGGCCAGGAGGAAGCAGTCGAGTGGGAGCTCGCGGGCGAAGCGCAGCTCGAGCTCCCACTGGTTCATCCCTGCGCCGATCGCTCCCACGAGGCCCTGCTCGCGCAGCTCGATGAGTGCGGGGAAGGCCTCGCGGATAGCCTGGTCGGCGTGGTCGTCGGGGTCGTGCACGAGGAGGATGTCGACGCGGTCGAGGCCGAGGCGTTCGAGGCTCGTCTCGAAGGAGCGGAGGACGCCGTCGCGGGTGAAGTCGAAGTGCCAGGGCTCGGCCCCACCTACGTCTTCCTGGAGAAGACGGCCGACCTTGGTGGAGAGCACGAAACCAGAGCGTTCGAGACGGGAGAGGGGTGCGTTGTAGCGGCGCTCGCTCTCACCGAGACCGTACATGGGGGCGGTGTCGAAGTAGCGAACGCCGGTCTGGTAGGCGCGCTCGATGAGCGCTTCGGCCTCGGAGCGCGGTGCGTCGCGCGCGAGGAAGACGCCGCCGAGCCCGAGGCAGGTGACGCTCAGGGAGGTGCGGCCGATCGGGCGGGTATCGGTGGCTTTCACGGCGGGGATGATAGCGGCCGGGCGTCAGAAGGGCTTGCGGGCGCGAATCGAGTAGGAGAGGGGGATGCTCTCGCGGTGCCCGGGGAGGATCCACGTGCCGTGCTCCTCGCCCGGTTCCATCCAGCGAAACGCCTCCCAGCAGAGCGAGTCGAATTCGTGCAGGAACTCGATGGTGAGGCCCGCCCCGGCGATGGAGCTCACGATGGACCCCACGGTGTGCGACCACTCATAGGTCTCGTTCTCGGTGGTCTCGGCGGTGGGGTCGGCATAGGTGCCGGGATCGTCCCAGCGGTCGGGCTCGGGGCCGTGGAAGTAGGGATAGCGCAGGGACAGGCCGCTCTCGGCCTCGTCGTCGAAGACGTGGGCGAAGGGGTGGCCCTCGCGCAGGTAGAGGAAGCCGCCGGGCTTGAGCAGGGCCGCGACCACCTCCGCCCATCGAGGGAGATTGGGGAGCCAGGTCAGCACTCCGCGGCTGGTGTAGACGATGTCGAAGGTGCGGCCCGCCAGCGCCTCCGGCGCGTCGTACACGTTGGCCTCGACGAACTCGGCCTCGGCGCCGGTCTCGGCGGCGAGCTCGCGGGCGGCGGCGATGCCCTCGGGGGAGAAGTCGAGGCCGGTGACGTTCGCACCGAGGCGGGCCCAGGAGAGGGTGTCCATGCCGAAGTGGCACTGGAGATGGAGGAGCGACTTGCCGGCGACGTCACCGACCTCCTCGATCTCGCCCGGCTCGAGGACGTTGCGACCGGCGAGAAAGCCTTCCAGGTCGTAGAACGGGGTGCGGCGGTGAATGGGCACGCGCTCGTCCCAATGGCGGCGGTTGGCCTCGAACCAGGTTTCGCTTGTCATGGCGAGCGGGGAGTGAAGGTGAGGGGGAGGGATTCGAGGCCGCGGACGACGTACCAGGCGGGCCAGCTCGGCTCGAACCTGTCCTCGTCGATGCGGATGTCGCCCATGCGGGCGAGGAGCGTCTCGAAGGCGAGGCGGCCTTCGAGACGGGCGAGGGGCTGGCCGGGGCAGAAGTGGGGCCCGTGGCCGAAGGCGACGCTGTGGCGGGCGTTCTCGCGGAGCGGGTCGAAGGTCGCGGGTTCTTCGAAGCGCTCGGGGTCGCGGTTGGCGGCGGCGTAGACGAGCCAGACGACCGACCCGGCGGGTATCTCGACGCCATCGACGACGGCATCGCGCTTCGCGTAACGGAAGAGACCCTGCACGGGTGAGGCGAAGCGGAGCACCTCGTCGATGAAGGCGGGAATCTCGGCGGGTTCGTCTCGCAGGTGGGCCTGCAGGTCGGGTTCGCGGGCGAGAAGCTCCATGGCGTTGGTGAGGAGGTCGGTGGTGGTGCCGTTGCCGGCGCCGTAGACGACGCTGGAGACCTCGACGAGCTCCTCGAGCTCGGGGAGGGCGCCGTCGCGGAAGCGGGCGGTGGCGATTTGCGTGAGGATGTCGCTCCGGGGGTGGGCGCGGCGGTCGCGCATGTAGTCGAGGAACTGGCGGTCGTTGGGGGTGAGCGAGTCGGCCGGGTCGGCGCCGGGGACGCGCTCGTTGCGGATGCGGTCGCGCATGGCGCTGTTGTCGCTCTGCTCGGGGCGGGAAGTGACGCCGGCGGCGCTGCGCCGGCGGAACTGCTCGCGGAGGCGGTCCTGCTCCTCGCGGGGGATGCCGAACAGCTCGGTGATGACGAAGAAGGGGTAGAGGGAGGAAAACTGCGAGACGAACTCGACCTGGCCGGCGGGGGCAAACTCGTCCGCCATCTCCTCGGCCATCTCGCGCAGGCGAGGCTCGATCTCCTGCTGGCGGGAGGCGGTGAAGAGGCGGTTGGCGACAGAGCGGAGGTCGGTGTGAAGGGGCGGGTCTGCGGTAAGGACGGGGATGAAGCCAAAGGGGGTCTCCCCGCGCCACGTCTCAAGCTCGTCGCTGACGTCGGCCTCGCCGAAGGGGCAGCCCTCGGGACGCTGGGGGAGGACGTCGACGGCCCAGGGGCCGTAGGCGGAGACGGCGGCGGAGAAGTCGTCGGTGCGCTGCGAGATCTCGAGGATGTCGGCGTAGCGGGTGACGACGAAGACGCCGTAGTGAGGCTCGCGGACGATGGGGCCGCGCTCGCGGGCGGCCTCGTAGAAGGGGTGGGGATCGGCCAGCACCTGTGGGTCCGCGTCGAAGAGGCGGGCGCTGTCGAAGTCGGGGAGGGGTCCGGCGGCGGGGGTCATGCCGCGATTGTAGCGGCGCGGGCGTGCTGGCAAAGCGGGGGCGCATCGCTCAGAATCGGCTCGCTTCACATCGAACGAGGAGGTACACGTCATGCAGCTCGAAGGACAGGTGGCGGTTGTCACGGGAGGGGCCGAGGGGATCGGGCGGGGGTTTGCCGTGGCCTTCGCGGAGCAGGGCGCGAACGTGGCCTCGCTCGACATCGACTCGCTGAGCAACCAGGAGACGATCCGGCAGGTTCGGGCAACGGGCCGCGACGGCCTCGCGGTCGACTGCGACGTGGCCGACAAGGCGCAGGTGCGGCGGGCGATGAACAGCGTCATCCAGCGCTTTGGGCGGATCGACATCCTCGTGAACAACGCGGCGATCTGGGTCGACACGGCGCTGACATCGGGCACGTACGACTCGCAGGCGAAGGGCTTCGAGGACTCGATGGACATCTGCGCGCTGGGAAGCTACTACTGCGCGCTGGCGGCGGTGCCGGCGATGCGCGCGCAGGGCGGCGGCCACATCCTGAACGTCATCACCGAGCACGTACACGAGGGGCACCTGATCACGGGGCTCGCGGCGGCAACCGGGTACGACGCGGCGAAGTTCGCGCAGGCGCGGTTGACGGAGACGTGGGCGGTCGAGCTGAAGCCGCACAACATCCGTGTGAATGCGCTCTGCATAGGGGCGACGGACTCGCCGATGTTCCGGGCGACCCACGACAGTCCGGCCGAGATCATGCCGGCGGACATCGCGCAGGGCGCGCTCAACGTGCTCGCGCACGGGCCGGACGGACCCACGGGCGAGCTGCTGCTGTTCGCGGCATCGGGAACCTCGCGCGAGCAGGCGCTGCGGGAGATCGCGGCGCTGGCGCCGGGAGGCTAGGAGCGAGGCGATGGGGGAGACGCAGGCCCACCACGGCGTTACGGTCAGCGACCTGGAGGCGATGACGGCCGCGATCGGCGCGATCGGCTTCACGGCGATCGAGGGGGGCGCGACGGAGCCCCGCAACTACCGGAACGAGCCCGGCGACGCGATCGGCCAGATGATCGCGCCGACCCTGGGCAACGAGATCCGGACGTGGTTCATCGAGAACCCGGCGACGGGTCAGCAGCTCGACCTCGTGGAGCTGACGGCGGAGGAGACGCGCCTCGACCGCCCGGGCGAGGAGCCCGCGCAGGGCGACCTGACGATCGGCATCGCGACGGATGACCCGGAGGGGGCCTACCGGGCGATGCGGGAGGCGGCGCCGGGGCTGGCGTGGTCGGTGACCGAACCAGCGCCGGAGGAGGACGGCGTGGCGTTCACGCTGGACAGCCAGCGGTACGTGCTGACGCGGGGCGAGCCGTTCGCGTACGTGCATTTCCCGCGCAGCGGCTTCGCGACGGCGTGGCGGTTCTTCCAGCGGGTGCTCGGCTACCGGCTCAAGTCGCTCTCGACGCAGGGCACGGGGGACGAGCGCTGGGCGCTGGAGGGCGGCGGCGGGCGGGTGGAGCTCGTCGTGGAGCAGGGGACGCCGGTGGCGGGGCCTGATGCGGGGAAACGGTACCTGGGCTCGAACCACTTCCGGCTGCTCAACGCCGACCTGGAAGCGATCGCCAAACGGGTGGAGTCGAGCGGGCTGGGCACGTGGTTCTTCCCGCCAAACGAGGCGGGCTTCGCGCAGATCATCGGACCGACGGGCGAGTTCATCGAGCTGTACGACCGGTCGGCGTCCTGACCGGGAGGCTCAGCCGCGGCGCTCGCCGGTGAACCAGTTGGGCGGCGTCGTGGTGATGAGCTCGCCGATGAGGGGGTGCTCGGAGGGCACGCCGCCGCGGGAGGGGTCGGTGGGGGTGGTGGTCTTGGTCTCGCCGAGGGGGCCGTCCCAGCGCTTGAGCATGCGGCCCTGGATTTGCGGCCCCATGAACTCGATGGCGACGTTGCCGATGCCGGCGTCAAGGTAGGAGAGGCAGTCCGGCGTGATGCGCTTCACCATCTCCTCGTTGGAGGAGTCGGGGGTGAGGTAGCCGATGGAGAGGTGGTTGGTGTCGTCGACGATCCACTCGATGCGGGCGCCGGCCTCGGCGATGCGCCCCGTCCAGGCGGCGGGGTCATCGACCTGGAAGCCGATGTGCTGGATGCCCTCGCCGTACTTGTCGAGAAAGTCGTGGTGGGGGAGGCGGCCGTCCATGGGCTCGATGATCTCGACGACGAGGTTGGCGAAGGCGCCGTAGGCGACGCGGATGGTGGCGGGCTCGTCGTAGAGGTTGTGGACGGGGAGAGGGTCAAGGAGGTCGAACTTCGCGTCGAGGAGGCGTTCGTAGGCGCGGGCCATCTTCTCGGCGTCGCGGGCGACGAAGCCAACGTGGTGGGCGACGGGAATGTCGCGCTTGACGGTCATGGGGAGCCTCCGGGCCGGTGTGGCGGAGGCAGCCTACTGCGCGAGGGAGGCGCCGAACAGTCCGGTCGCGAAGGGCTTCGTTGACGACCCTATAACAAATACCTATGTTCACCATCACCAAGAAGGAGGGGTACCAGGATGCTCTCAGCAAGGAAGCGCGGAAAGTCGATATCGAGGCGGCAACTGATGGTGGGAGGGGCAGCGCTGGCAGCCGGATCGGCGGCGCTCCTGACGAATACCGGCAGCAGCGACGCGGCATCACGAGTCGCGATCGACGTGGTTGTGGCGAAGGCGCAGATCTCGGAGTTGCGCCGGCTGTACGGGAAAGCGACGGACCTGCTCGGAGCGGGGAAGGACCACGACCCGCTCTCGACCGAGGAGAAGCACGCCATGGGGCGTGAGATCTACCGGCGGATCTTCACGGAGGAGGCGACGATCGCGGCGCCCGGCCTCAGCGGGGTCGGCCCGGACGACTGGGCGGACAAGGTCGCCAGTGCGCTGGCGCCGTTCTCGGCGACGCAGCACATGCTCGGCACGCAGCTCGTGGACATCCACGAGCTGCCGAACGCGGCGGGCTGCGGCGGCAAGGCCACCATGCAGAGCTATCTCAACGCCCTGCATGAGTTCGCCCCCGCAGGCAACATCGGCATCTTCCGGGGCACGTACTTCGACAAGTGCGAGTACACGCGCGGCGTGGGCTGGCAGATCTACGACATGAATCTCGTGCTCGCCTCGTGGGAGACGCGGGAGCATACGCCGCCGCCACCTCCGGAAGAGACCGAGTCCTAGCGGCGATTGCGGCCACCGGGACCGGGGCGAGGGGCCGGCAAGGCCCTTCGCCCCCTCACGCCCGCGGAGTTCAACAGCCGAGCTGCGTCGCGAGGTCGTGGAAGTCGGTGGCGTTGAAGTCGAAGCGGTCTTCGAACGTGAGGTCCGTGGGCCTGTCCGCGGGCATCTCCTGTGGCCTCGGGACGAAGGCGGTGTGGAGTCCGCAGGCGGCCGCGGCGTCGAGGTCGGCCTTGTGGGCGGCGACCATCATCACCTGCTCCGGATCGAGGGAGAGGGCGCGGGCGGCGGAGAGGTAGGTCTCGGGATCGCTCTTGAAGTGGCCGAGGAGGTCGGCGCTCAGGAAACAGTCCCAGGGGAGGCCGGAGTGCTTCGCCATGTTCACGAGCAGGGCGAGGTTCCCGTTCGACAGCGTCGACACGATGAAGCGCTTGCCGAGGCGTCCGAGACCTCCGACCGAGTCGGGCCACGGGTCGAGGCGGTGCCAGACGCGGTTGAGGTGCTCGATCTCGGCCTCGTCGAGGGGGTCGCCAAGCTCGGCGAGGATTTCGTCGAGCTTCTCGCGGTGGAGGGCGTCGGCGGTGGTGAAGGGGCGCTCGCCGCCGCGGATTGCGCCGATGCCTCCGACGTAGCCCTCGAAGCGCCAGCGGGCGGCGAGGCCTTCCCAGTCGGCAGTCAGCCCCTTGCCCTCCCCGAGGGTGGCGGCGAGCTCGCGGGTGACGGTGCTGCGCCAGTCGACGACAGTGCCGAAGACATCGAAGGTGAGGGCGCGGACGTCGGCGAGGGTCATGGGGCGATTCTGCCAGACGCGGGCGGGGTCAGGAGGAGTCGGGCGGTTCCGAGGCAGGTGGGGCCCAGGTCACGAGGGGGTTGCTGTCGCTGCCGAGGGTGACGAGGGGACGGACGAAGATGAGCATGAGGATGAGGAGTCCGAAGGGGATGGCGCCCATGATGAGGAGGGCGAGGCGGTCGCCGATGGCATCGGCAAGGACTCCGGAATAGACCCAGTTGAGCTGCATGAACTGGAGGACCATGAAGTACACGGCCAGGACGCGGCTGCGCAGCTCAGCGGGCACGCGGATCTGGAGGATGGTCATCATGGCGACCATCCAGAAGGGCGAGCTGATGCCCATGACGAACTCGACGCCGAGGGTGAGGGCGAACCAGGGGGAGATGGCGTAGACGATCATGCACCCGCACCAGTCGAGGGGTGCGATAAGCAGCGTGAGACCCTTCAGCTTGAGGCGATCGCCAAGGGCGACGACGATGATGGAGCCCACGAAGCTGCCAGCTCCGAAGGCCGCGTTCATCCAGCCGAAGCCCCAGGCGCCAACCCCGAGCACATCGTCGGCGAAGACGGGGCGGAGAAGCAGGATGGCGCCGGCGAAGAGGGTGATGAAGGTCGCGGGCATGAGGACCCAGACGAGGAGACGGTCGCGGCGGAGGTGGCGGGCGGTTTCGACGATGTCGGCGGTGAAGGAGATGGTGGTAGCTACGGCGCCCTCGGTCTTGCCCTTGATAGGGATGGCCAGCAGGAGGAGGGCGCCGATGACGAAGCCGGCGCCACCGATGAGGTACGTCGCCTGGGTGCCGACAAGAGCGATGAGCGGTCCGCCGACGGATGGACCGGCCACCTGAAGCACGCCGGTCACCATGGCGATGAGGGCGACCGCGGTGGGGAGACGCCGGGGACCGACGAGGTCGTACACGTAGCTCTGGGTAGCGGGCTGGCTGAGGGCGAGGAAGGCGGCCTCGAATCCCACTGCCACGAGCACGATCCAGACCTTGGCGGCGCCCAGGGCAACGACGAGGCCCATGACGATGGCGACGGTGGCGAGGCCAACGCGCCCGGCGACGAGCAGGTCGCGCCGGGCCGTGCGGTCGGCGATGACGCCGCCGTAGGGCGAGAGCACGATGACGATAACGGCATGGATGCCGCCCATGAGCCCGAGGATGGCGCGGGAGTCGGTGAGCTCCTTCAGGAGCCACTGGGCGCCGAGCAAGATGAGCCCCTGGCCGAGGAAGAAGAGGGCGTTGCTCCAGAAGTAGCGGGCGAAGCCGCGATCGCGGAATGCGAAGCCGGCGGCGCGGAAGGTCTCGCCCAAGCCGAGGGGTTGCGGGGTATCAGGGGAGGCCGCTGTGTCAGCCACCAGCACGTCCTCGGTGGGCGGGGTAGGTCGCATCATAGGGGAGTGGGGGCGCAGGGGAGGGGAGGGGCAGGTATCATCGCGAGCCGCCGGACGCCACGCGCGGCCGCCGTGAACTGAACGGACGAGGTGACGGAGATGCCAGAGCCAGAGGTGATGAAGGACCACGAGGTCGTCTCGATCTTTCCCTTCAGCGAAGCCGAGATCGACGAGCTGCTGACGGACGCGCGGGAGTGCGTGCTGATGTGGGGCACGCAGGACGGCTGGCCCGTGGGCGTGCTGCACCAGTTCTTCTGGAAGGACGGGAAGTTCTGGATCACGTGCACGGCGAACCGGCACCGGGTGGCGGCGATCAAGCGCGACCCGCGGGTGTCGGTGTCGGTGAGCGCAATGGTGGCGTTCAACTTCGAGCAGCGCGGCGCGGTAACGGCGAAGGGTCGCGCGATCGTGCGCGAGGATCGCGAGACGAAGGACTGGTTCTACCCGGCGCTGGCGGGGAAGGCGATGGGGGACGACGAGGCGGCCGTGGCCTCGTTCGTCGAGCGGCTGGACTCGCCCCTTCGGATCGTCATCGAGGTGACACCGGAGAAGTGGATCACGTTCAACGGTACGAAGGCGGACCGCATGGTTCGGGGCGAGCTTCCGGCGGAGGAGATGGGCCCGCGGCTGAGCTCGGACGGGGCGCGCATGCGGGCCGCGCGCGAGGAGCGCGGTCTGGACCCGGAGGCGCGGTAGGGACATGGTGGAGACGGCGGACGCACCAGTATTTGGGCGGCTGGAACGGCTCGACGACCTTCGCAAGGTGTGGCAGACGGAGGATCAGGACTTCACGCCATGGCTGGGCGAGGCCGAGAACATCAGCATCCTTGGAGAGACCCTCGACATGGAGCTCGAAGTCGAGGCACAAGAGAAGGATGTAGGGCCCTTCCGCGCGGACATCCTGTGCCGCGACGCTAGGAGCGCAGACCGCGACACGTGGGTTCTCATCGAGAACCAGTTGGAGCGCACCGACCACACTCACCTGGGTCAGCTTCTGACCTACGCAGCAGGGCTGCACACAGTCACGATCATCTGGATCGCTCAGCGTTTCACGGATGAGCACCGGGCAGCTCTCCACTGGTTAAACGAGATCACAGACGAGCGTTTTCGGTTCTTCGGGTTGGAGGTCGAGTTATGGAGAATCGGAGACTCCCCGGCCGCACCGAAGTTCAACATCGTGTCGAAGCCCAACGAGTGGGCACGATCCGCTGGCGAGGGCGTGCGGCGTGTAGCCAGGGGAGAGGTCTCAGAGTTGCGTCTCCACTATCAGCGGTACTGGACAAAGCTGGCCGCTTTCTTGGAGGCGCGCATATCTCCCTTGTCCATCAAGACCCCTCTCGCAGAGTCGTGGGCTCCCTTCAGCATCGGGCGAACCTACTTCCAACTTGAAGCCGTCGTGAGCAAACAGAAGAACAGGCTTCGGGTGAGCCTCCGGCTGCGCGGACCCGATGCCAAGCCCCACTTCCACCTGCTCCGGCAGCAGGCTGCCAGCATCGAACAAGACATCGGAGCAGAACTCTATTGGGCAGAACTGCCGAATAACGAACTAAGTGCCGTTGGCATCGACCGCGAGGTGGACGAACTCCTTGATGAGGACGACTGGCCTCGCCAGCACGAGTGGTTGGCGGACATGCTGGAGCGGTTCAACCGGGTCTTCCGGCCCCTCGTGCAGGAACTCGATGCTTCGGACTGGATCCCCGACGCGGACATCGACGACGACGGCGAGGAGGCCGCCCCATGAGCGGCGTTATGTTCGTGGTGAACGTGGAGAAGGGGGCGGCGCGGGCGCTGGTCCATCGGGCGGACTGCAGGTTCTTCCAGGGGCGCATCCCGAAGGCGGCCAGCGATGGCGGCTGGACCGGGCCCTGGCAGGACCGCGACGACGCCTTCCGCTTCGCCGCGCGGTCGGGGATGGCGGACGTGGGCGGGGCGGAATGCTGCCACCCCTGACGCCCTAGCCGTCCAGGGGTGGGAAGGCCTGGATCCACTCCTCCATGCCCTCGAGGGGGCCGCCGCGGTAGATGACGTCGTGGACGAAGGGGCCGAGGAGCTCGATGGTGGTGCCGCCTTCCTTGATGTCGAGGTAACTGAGGCCGTTCGCGGGGACGGCTTCCATGAGCTCCTCGTACGGTGAGGCGACGGTGAGCTGGGCGGCGGCGTGGGCAGCTTCGGGGTCGTGGTCCTCCTGGGAGTAGACCCAGGTGAGGCGGGCGCCCTTGGCGAGCATGTCGGCGGTGGCCTTCTTCACGTCGGGGACCCAGACACCGAGGTGCTGGATGCCCTCGCCGTGCTCGCGGAGGAAGGTGGCGTGGGGCGTCTCGCCCTCGAAGGGCTCGATGATCTCGATGGCGATGCCGGCGAAGGCGCCGTAGTAGACCTTGAGCTTGGCGGGGCGGTTGTAGATGTCCTGGAGCTCGTAGATGGGCTGGAGCTTGAACTT
>DAOUID010000069.1:0-7221 GCA_034428315.1 Dehalococcoidia bacterium | reverse complement strand
AGGGCGAAAGCCTGCCCGCGGGCAGCTACACGCTCACGGCGACGGCCTACGAGGAAAGGAGTCTCGGCGGCGACGTGCTTGGGACGCTGGAAGTGTCCTTCACGATCACGAAGGCCAACAGTGCGCCCGAGTTCGGCAGCGCGACCTACAGCTTCTCCATCGCCGAGGACGCGGCCACCGGCGATGCCGTGGGTAGCGTTTCCGCCACCGACGCCGACAGCGACACCCTCACCTACACCATCGAGTCCGGCAACGGGGATGGCCATTTCGCCATCGACGGCGGTAGCGGCGCCATCACCATCGCGGGAGCGCTGGGCGACGAGTCGGACACGTCCTTCACGCTGACGGTGCAGGCTGACGACGGCAACGGCGGCGCGGCGACGGCCACGGTTAACGTCTCGGCGACTGGCGTGGCGGAGGACCTGACCCCGGGGATTGAGTACGGCACTACTCCCGACGGCGTGGCCTTCATGCAGTTCGTCGTCGCGTCCGAGCGGGAGTTGCCGGTGGTCGAGGAATTTGCGTTACAGGGCGCGGTCGGCGCTACGGAGATCTCGTTGGGCACAACAGGGCTTCCCGCGCGCCTGCTGCCCCAGGGGTTGTGGTCCGATAGCACGACCCTCTGGGTGTTGGCCCAGGGCCGTAGTCCCACGGAACGTGGCAAGTTGTATGCATTCACGCTGTCGGACGGAAGCCGGGACAGCGACAAGGACATCGACCTGGACCTTCCCAGCGGCAGTGGCGGTGCTACCGGTCTGTGGATGACGGACGATACGGTGTGGGTTTCCGTCGAAAACGGCTTCACGGTGTACGCCTTCCACCGTAAGGATGACACCGCCGATCCGGCCCAGTTCGAAGCCGGAGACCGAAAGTCCGGGAGTGACTTCACCTTGAACTTCCGGGGGATCTTCGAGACGTCGGAACTGTCCGACTTGTGGTCAGATGGGTCGAGTATCTACGTGGCCGGGCACTTCGCCTGGCAGGGTGACCTGTGGCGCCACCAATTGGACGGCTCGGGCGGCAGGAAACAGGTGCTCCTGGCGCACGACAACATCCGGCCTTCCGGGGTGTGGTCGGACGGAACCGTACTGTGGGTGGCGGACGTGCAGGAGAGCCGGGTGATGGGCTACACCTACAGATATCCCTACAGCCGCTATCAGCCGTATCGGCAGAT
Source organism: Dehalococcoidia bacterium (assembly GCA_034428315.1). GTDB lineage: Bacteria > Chloroflexota > Dehalococcoidia > Tepidiformales > Tepidiformaceae > UBA2991. The sequence goes on along the minus strand of DAOUID010000069.1, from coordinate 6,047 downwards.
GGTCTTCGACATCCCGGTACTGGCCAAAGGGAACAGCAAACCCCGAGGGCTCTGGTCAGACGGCACCGATATGTGGGTGGGGAACGAGAACTCCAAGAAAGTGTACAAGTACGATCTGCCTGGTGATCCCAGGCTGGGCAGCCTGTCGGTGGGCGGGGTGAACCTGGAGTCGTTCCACAGAGACGAGTACGAGTACGAGCGCAACGTGGCGGGGGACATTACCCAGGTGACGGTGGAACCCGAGACCTACAGGTCGGACGCCGAGGTAGCGATCACCCCCACCGACGTGGACGCCATCAACGAGGGCCACCAGGTGACCCTCGTGGAGAACGGCGTGACCACGATCACCGTAACGGTTACCCATTACGGCGACACGCAGACCTACACCCTGAAGCTGACACAGCTGGAGAACACCACCGGCACACTCTCCAGCGACAGCAGCCTCAGCGCGCTTTCCCTCTCCGGCGTGACCCTGGACCCAACCTTCAATAAGGACGTTACCCGCTACTTCTATGCGTTGACCGCATCGCAGCAAACGAGCGGGCTGACTACGACGGTCACTGCTACGCCCGGCAACAGCAACGCGGATGTGCACATCACACCCGCCGATGGCGTAAGCACCAACACGACACACGATGTGGTGACCGGAGGAAAACCGGTCGTGGTGGACATCGTTGTGACCCCGCAGGACGGTTCGGACTCGCGGCACTACGCGGTGGCCATACGCGGCAACACCCGGATTTCCCGCGACTCCAGCAAGGATATCTCAGCTCAAGGCACCCACTCGATCTTCGACCTGTGGTCGGACGGGGAAACGATGTGGGTACTGGATCCTGTCCAGGCGTTCGTGAAGGCCTACGACCTGGATACCGGAGACGCGAAACCTGAGAAGAATCACTTCAAGGGAAGCCTTGGGAGACACGGCTTCCCCAGGGGACTGTGGTCGGACGGGGATACGCTTTGGCTCGCCGAAGGATTCTCCCAGCACCATCACAGCGGGTCCAAACTGATCAAAGCGACACACATGGAGTCGTTCATCCATCCACGTTGGGCGTTGGGTGAGTCGCTTGTCAGGAAGGAGACATCTCGGATAGGCGCACGCGACCTGTGGTCAGACGGTGAAACGATCTGGGTAGCGTTAATGGAACAGTATGGGTCTCGAACCGCACTACGGAACCTGGCTTACGGAGAGTTGCGTGCCTACGACTTCGAGACCAAGGAACGAGATGCGGACAAAGACATTCCGATCAGCACTATCGGACGTGTCTCCACGTGGTTCGACGGGGACCTGTCCCATGGGATCTGGTCGGACGGCACCGTACTGTGGGTGGTGTCCAACACAGGCACGAGTGCCTCGACGCTGGAAGCACACAAGTTGTCCGACGGGAGCCGGATGCCGGGGCTGGACGTCCTGGTAGGCAAGGACGGCATTCACCGTCCCGCCAACATGTGGTCCAACGGCAGAACCATGTGGGTGGCCGAACGCCAATCGACGAATCTCTACGCCTACACGTTGCCGGCCAACGCGAAGCTGTTCTCCCTGGAGATGACCGACGTCGACTTCGGCCACTTCTACCACGGCAGGCCCAAGTACACCGCGGAGGTTGCCAACTCCGTCTCACAGATCACGGTGAGCTGGGTGCAAGCCCACACCGGCGGCTCGGCCGCCGTGGCCATCACAGCAACCGACAAGGATGGCAACGACTCTACGACGGACGCCCACACAGATCCCGGTTATCAGGTGGCCCTGGACGAGGGAGCGAACACGATTGCCATCAAGGTCACCGCCCCCAACGGGACCGACACCTACACCTACACCGTCACCGTCACTCGGGCGTCTTCTTGACGGTACGCCGGACGCCGGGTCGCTATGGAGATGATCGATAGCGACCCGGCGACAACCGGCGAGGGGAGCACAGGACATCCAGGCGGGCAATCCGGCCAAGCCTCTTCGTCGAGCCAGCGCTTCGTTGGGCGGCTGTCGGTCAACATGTCACGAAGAGGGCGCCGCAGCAGGTCGCATTCGTGTTCCCCGTCATCGAACAAGACGCCGGCCTCCTCACGTGCGAGAGCTGCGGTAGAACGCTCACCATCGCCGAGGCCAGGAGCGGCAAGGCCGAGGAGGTGGCCCTCGGTGCGCCGGTACTGTCGACCGTCAACGCTGGTGGGCCGGACTGGACAAAATCGAGAACCGGGGTCCCCTCGTTCGTCACGCCGTCCGACGGCATGGGAATCGTATACGTCAGCGTGGCCTCTTCTCCCCTCACCTCGACGCCCCGCACGAAGTTGCGGATGAGCGCCTTCTGCTCCGGGATTGTCCCTTCCGCCAGAAAGCTGCGGAAGTCGGCCACGTACTCCTTGATCTCCTCCGTCGTGGGCAGTTCCACCTTCCGGTGCGAGAGCCGGGCCACAGCCTCCTCACGTGCCGCGGCGAGCTGGTCCTCGCGGTGCCGCAGGGACAGAATCCGCGGTGAGAGAGCCTCGTACGTGAGAGCGCTCTTCTCCAACGCGTCGTAGAGCCGCAGCAGCCGGGACTGGACATCCTCAAGCTCGGCCTCGATGACCTTCAGTTGCCCATCAAGCTCCCCGGCCATGGCATCCACTTCTTCGGCCACCAGGGTTACCAGCTCCGTGATTGTCTCATCCGTGAGGATGCGATCTCTGATCTTCTCGAGGATGAAGCTCTCGATCTTCTCGGCGTTCAGGTAGCTCGCCTCGCACGAGCCGGCGCCCTCCTTGAGCAGCGTGCCGCAGACGTAGTACGCATAGCGCCCGCCCTTCGCTCCCTGCCCCGTGTAGGGCTTGCGGCAGATGCCGCAGCGCAGGAGCCCGCTCAGCAGGAACTTGCTCCCCACCCGTGCCGGCCGCTGCCGCTTCGGCGCTCGTTCCTGCAGGACTGCTTGCACCCGGTCGAACAGCTCTCGCGGCACGATCGCCTCCCAGGCCCCTTCCGCTCGTACAGGCTCTGGGGGCTTGCCGTCCTTGCGCGTGCGACCCCAGACGGCGGTGCCGGTGTAGGTCTCGTTGGTGAGCAGGTAGTGGAGGCCGTTCCGGTACCAGCGCCGACCCCGGTTGGTGATGCCCCGCTCGTTCAGGTCGCGGCAGATCTCCTTGAGGCCGTTCCCTCGCAGCGAGCTCTCGAACACCTCCCGCACGACCGGAGCGGTGGCCGGGTCGACCTCGAGTGTGGGGCGCTCCCGTACGCCGTCGCTGACCTTGACGCGCCGGTAGCCGAAGGGCGCCCGGGACGCGAGGAAGGAACCCCGCGAGGCTGACTCGCGCATCCCGCGCGTGACTTCCTGGGCCAAATTCTCCGAGTAGAACTCGTCGACGCTCTCGATGATGGCCTCCATGAGCTTCCCGGTGGGGGAGTCGTCGGCGTGCTCGGTGATGGAGACGACGCGGATACCACGCCGGCGCAGCATCGACTTGAAGGCGACGGCGTGCTCGCGCTTGCGCGTGAAGCGAGAGAACTTCCAGACGAGGATCTCCTCGAAGGGGGCGTCGGCGCCGCTGGCGGCATCCAGCATCTTGCGGAACTGGGGGCGGTCGGCGACGCGGCCGCTCTCGGCCTCGTCCACGTACTCCCGCGCGACCACGTAGCCGTTCTTCTCGGCGTAGTCGCGAAGCGCCCGCAGTTGGGCGGCCACGGAGAGGTCAACGTCCTGGCGGTCGCTCGACACGCGGGCGTAGAGGGCGGCGGGCTTGAGGGCTGGTGTGTGCTTCACGGCGTGGTCCTTTCAGTGGGTAGGGGTCACCGGTTGTGCCCCAAGGGCTTAAACGGCCAGCCTGAAGAGCGTAGCACAGACGTTCTTCTAATCCCCTGCAAGGTGCCCCTCGGCTCAGGCCTCACAACCGTGCGGGTTTCCTGGCGAGACACTGGGTCCGCGCAGGAGAGCTGCTCCGGACCCAGTGTCTCGAGCCGACTGGCGGGCCTGTCCCGCTGTCCTCTACCTCTTTCTGGGCGGCTCCTTGCCCTTCGGAGTCCTGTCGTCGCCACCTGCCCTTGCCTCCCAGCCATCGGGGCGCTCATCCTCCTCCCGCGACTGCCAGTAGGCGTCGTTGTTCGGATTGAGCTGGTTGGCGTGGTTATCGAGGTCGCTTTGCTTGCTCATGTCAGTTCCTCCTGCGTATCTGTTACTTCCTGTTCATGGCGCTGGCCTAGTTGGGGAATGTCAATCGATCTCTATCCACCGCCGTTTCCCGACCGCTGCCACGAGCGTCTCGCTGGGCGGGGAGCCGAAGGTGAGCAAGTGCACGGACACTCCCTGCTCCTTGAGGTCGGTGACGAGGGCGGCGTACTCGCCGTCGTTCCCGATCAGGACGAAGCTCGTGTCCTTCGGTTCGTGGCCACAGTCGCTCCTCGCCTGGGCGATGAGCTCTCCGTCCATGTCGGTGAAGTCTTCCCACACGCGCCAGCCCCGATCGGCAAGTTCGTCCGTCGCGGTTTCGTGGGCGGGGGTCGCGAACGCCTTGAACAGCCGGTAGGACGAGGAAGCGAACCGCTTGCCAAGTTCGCTCCTGACGCGCGCGTCTCGCTCTTGCACTTCATGAGCCCGAACACCCGCGTTTTGGAAGTCCCACATGACGAGCAGGCGCGCCCTCCCCTTCGCTGGCTTCGGAGCCAGCCTCTTGCGCTGGAAGAACTGAGGTGGTGCTCCTTGGGCGGCTCCGAGGGAATAGAGCGCCGCCAGCGACTGGGCATCGGGCGTTGTCGCTCCCGTTTCCCAGCGTGACAGCGTGTTGGCGGGGACCCCCAGGTCCTTTGCCATCTCCGCCTGCGTCTGCTTCAGCCGCTTCCGCAGAGATACGATGGCGTCGGGCCGGTATTCGTACTTTCCCCCTCGGATCGGGACCATGCGCTTACCCTTTCGGCCTTTGATGACTTTGAAAGCTGCGTCCGCATGTCGCGACAGCAGGCTTCGTCACGAACCTACCCCACCCAACAGAAGGATACAACCTGAACTGCTTTGAATCATCGTATCTGTAGACAATCCACCAATAGCTAAGCGCGGCCTAACTCTGCTGACCCTGTAGGCGACCCAGAGCTTCTCGACGCGGTCCTGTCCACTGTGCCCCGCCCCGCCTTCCGGATAGTAGGGACAAGCGCTCCCGTCCGAGGGCGCGCCAGACCACAGGGCGCGGACGGCGCGCGACACTTGTCCGGCAGGACCGCGGGGCTTTGGCGGCTTGGCTGACAACTTTCGCCGCGACATGGGCGGCGAAGAACGCCTCCGTCCAGCCGCGCTAAACGCGCGGAGCGACTGCCGTCACTGCCCGTGCTGCTATGATGGCCGCATGGTCACGCAGGCACGCGACGACACTGCCATTGGAGAGTTTGCCGAAGCCATCGGCGATTGGCTCATCACGCAGCGCTTCGGCCAAATGACCCCCCTCGCCTTCCGGTTCCGGCTTTGGGAGCCGCGCCCTGACGACCGCCTCGACGGCGAACTCCCACACATCGTCATCGAACTCTTCGTTGAAGATCCGCATCCGCCGCGGAGCGAATTCTGCATGAAGGACGAAGAGCACCTCGATTTGGACGCAATGCAGGACCGTGTCGAGGCGATCCTCTGGCCGCGCGAGGACAGGGAGGCTGCGGAGAAGGCGACGCGAGACTATGCGGCGGTTCTCGACTACCCAGCCGGAATCGATCCTCACCACCCTGTCACTCTGCATATTTTCGGACGCTCGGAAGCGAAGGAGTGCGGGGTCTCCATCTGAAGAATGCCTGAGGAAGGCGAGCAGGGCGCCCAGTCAATCAGGGTGCCCCCAGAATTGTCCCTGCATCCCGCTTCGTACATTGCCAACGCGTGGATTCTCTCTGCATGGCGGACGGTCTCGAGCGAGTCTCCTCCGCAGCCGGCGGGGATTACCTTGGGACGGGCCGTCTCGACCGCCTACTTCGCTCTCTTCCATGCCATCACACTTCGTGCGGCCGATCTGTACGCGTCGGGAGACGACCCCGGCGAACGCTTCAGCCTGGTTCGCCGCTTTCGGCATCGGGACCTCCACCGCGTCTCCCTCTGGATCACAGGCTCGGGTAC
>DAOUID010000068.1:0-12547 GCA_034428315.1 Dehalococcoidia bacterium | reverse complement strand
GAGCGCCTCCGCCGCGAGGACGACGGACGCTGGCGCTTCGTCCACAAGCGCATCATCGGCACGGGCGAGCAGACCGTGCACGACGCCATCGACCACAGCTTCCCCGGCACCGGGGCGTGGCGCGCCTAGCGCCCGCCGAGAGGACACGCATGGAGTTCGGCTGGAACGAGGAGCTCGAAGCCTTCCGCGAGGAGGTCCGCGCCTTCCTGGGCGAGGTCGACACGCCCGCCCTCCGCAACGAGCTCGCCAACCGCGGCGAGGCCGCCCAGCTCGGACCCGAGCAGACGCGCCTCCGCGAAGCGCTCGAGGATCGCGGCTGGGTGCGCATGTGCTGGCCCGAGGAGCTCGGCGGCGAGGGCAAGTCCCAGTGGTTCCAGTTCGTCATGACCGAGGAGTTCGCCAAGCGCGAGATCCCCTTCAGCTCCGGCTTCGGCACCATGGTCGGACCCGCCATCCACCGCTTCGGCACCGAGGCCCAGCGCGAGAAGTACCTTCCCGGCATCTGGGCCAACGACATCACCATCTGCCTCGGCTATTCTGAGCCCAACGCCGGCACCGACCTCGCCGCCCTCGAGACCCTCGCCGTCAAGGACGGCGACGACTGGCTCATCAACGGCCAGAAGCTCTGGACCAGCGCCGCCGACACCGCCTCCCACGTCTGGCTCGCCTGCCGCACCGATCCCGAGGCCCCCAAGCACCGCGGCATCTCCACCTTCATCGTGCCCATGGATACCCCCGGCATCTCCGTGCGCCCCATCATGACGATGTCCGGCGGCCGCACGAACGAAGTCTTCTTCGAGGATGTGCGCGTTCCCAGCGACGCCCTCATCGGCGAGGTGAACCAGGGCTGGTACATCATCGCCAACGCCCTCGACCACGAGCGCGTCTGGATCGGCGCCGGCGGCGGCCTCCGCCATATCTTCGACCGCCTCATGGCCCACATCCGCGAGAAGCGCCCCGAGCTCCTGGAGGACGACGCCACCCGCCGCCGCCTCGTCGAGCTGGAGCTCGACCTCGACGTCATGGAGGGCCTCGTCCTCACCAACGCCTCCATCGTCGCTGCCGGAGACACCCCGACCATGGAAGCCTCCATGTCGAAGATCTGGACCTCGGAGCTGCGCTACCACATCAGCAACGTCGCCATGGACCTGCTCGGCCGCGAGGGCGCCCTCACCGAGGAGGCCGACGGCCTCGCGCCCCTCGACGGCGAGCTCGAACGCACCTACCGCGCCTCCCCCATCCAGCGCTTCGGCGGCGGTGCCAACGAGGTCCAGCGCGACATCATCGCCCGGCGCGGCCTCGGCCTCCCCCGCTAGCGAGCACCACATGGACACCACCCTCAGCGAAACCCAGCGACTTCTCCGCGACTCTCTCCGCGACTACCTCGCCAACGAGGTGCCCTTCGACCGCATCCGCGAGCTCGAGCGTGAGGGCGGCTCCGACCGCGCCCTCTGGGACTACCTCCAGGGCGCGGGCTTCCTCACTCTTCCCTTCGCCGAGGCCCACGGCGGCGAAGGCGGCGAGCTCACCGACACTGCCGTCGTCCTCGAGGAGCTGACCCGCCGCGCCTGCATCATCCCCTTCCTCGAGACCACCGCCTCCGCCCTCGCCATCGAGCGCCACGCCGGCGAGGCGCTCGCCGACGAGGTCGTGCGCGGCGTCATCGGCGGCGCCATCACCATCGCCCCCGCCCTCCAGGGCGCCACGCCCGGCAACGGTGCCTCCCCCCGCGTCGAAGGGGGCGCCCTCACGGGCGAGCGCCGCTTCGTCGACTACGGCGCCGACGTTACCCACCACCTCGTCGAGGCGACCGAGGACGGCGAGCCCGGCCTCTACCTCGTCGACGCCCGCGGCGAGGGCGTCGCGACGGAGCCGCTCAGCACCATCGCGCGCACGCCACTCGCACACTGCACCTACAACGGCGCTCCCGTTCGGCGCGCCGGTAACGCCGAGGCCCTTCGCTTCCTCCGCAACGCCGGCCGCGCCCTCTGCGCCGTCCAGTGCGTCGGCAACGCCCAGCAGGCGCTCGACATGACCGTCGAGTACGTCGGTATGCGCGTCCAGTTCGGGCGGCCCATCGGCTCCTTCCAGGCCGTCCAGCATCACTGCGCCAACATGGCCACGCAGACCCTCGGCGCCCGCTTCCTCACCTACCAGGCGGTCTGGCGCCTCGATCAGGGCATCGCCGCCGACCGCCAGATCGCCAAGGCCAAGGCCCTCGCCTCGCGCGCCGCCACCGAGGTCACCATGCAGGCCCACATCCTCTTCGGCGGCATCGGCTACACCGAGGAGTACGACCTCCACTTCTTCAGCCGCCACGGCAAGGAGCGCGCCCTCGCCTGGGGCAGCGCCGACGAGTGCCTCCGCCTCGCCGCCGACACCATCGACGAGGTGCGGCCCTGGCAGTAGACCTCGTCTGCGGCCGCGAGGTCGCCGAAGGCGACGTCGACGCCGTGACCGGTCGCGTTCCCGGCGGCGCCCCCGAACGCGCCAGCGGCACGGGCGCCAAGCGCTTCTACCAGGGGCGCTGGTACTACTTCTGCTCCCTCGATTGTCGCCTCAAGTTCATGGCCACCCCCGACGAGTTCATCGAAGGCAAGGCCCCCGGGTCCTGAGCCCACAGCCCTCCCCTCTCGTCGTGTACCCTCCCCCCGTTCCGTGAAGGGGGACTGCCATGACCGAGATGTTTGGAATGGACGTGACCGTCGAAGAGAACGTCATGATCCCGATGCGCGACGGCGTGCAGCTCGAGTGCGACATCTACCGGCCCGCCGGCCCCGGCCCCTTCCCCACCCTCCTCACCCGCTCCCCCTACGGGCGCACAACCGGCCGCGAAGGCACCGGCATCGATTTCTGGCTGCCCCTCGGCTACGCCTACGTCACCCAGGACTGCCGCGGACGCTTCGGCTCCGAGGGCGACTACACCCCCCACCTGCACGAGGGCCCCGACGGCTACGACACCGTCGAGTGGCTCGCCGGACAGTCCTGGTGCGATGGCGAGATCGGCACCATCGGCCAGTCCTACCTCGGCGCCGACCAGTACCAGCTCGCCCCCCACTCCCCGCCCCACCTGAAGGCGATGGCCCCAGTCTCCGGCACCGCCGACCACCGCCAGAGCTGGACCCGCCACGCCGGCGGCGCCCTCGAGCACGGCTGGATGGTGCCCTATTCCCTCCTCAAGGGCCGCAACACCCTCGAGCGCAAGGGCCTCACCGGCGAGGAGATGGACACCCTCGAGGCCTACCTCGACCCGCCCGAGGAGCACGGCTTCTTCGCCCAGCCCCTCACCCCCGAGGGCTACGCCCACGTGCCCCTCACCGACTGGATCGAGCGCATGAAGGACAGCGCTCCCTACTTCGCCGGCTACCTCGAAAACCCCGACGACGGCCCCTACTGGCACGAGATCAACTGCCGCCGCGGCTTCCACACCGTCGACATGCCCATGCTCCACTTCGGCTCCTGGTACGACATCTTCCTCGAGGGCACCCTCTCCGGCTTCGAGGGCATCAACGCCCTCGGCGGCCCCAACGCCCGCGGCAAGCAGCGCCTCCTCGTCGGCCCCTGGGGCCACATCGGCTACTCCCTCCCGGAGAGCGGCGGCACCGGCGACCTCGACTTCGGCCCCGAGGCCGAGATCGACTTCATGGAGTGGCAGAAGCGCTGGTTCGGCCACTGGCTCAAGGGCGAGGACACCGGGATCATGGACGAGCCCCCAGTCCGCATCTTCGTCATGGGCGAGAACCGCTGGCGCGACGAGCAGGAATGGCCCCTCGCCCGCACCGAGTACACCCCCTGGTACCTGCACAGCGGCGGCTCCGCCAACAGCCTCAACGGCGACGGAACCCTCAGCCCCGAGGCGCCAGCCATCGAGCCCCCCGACCGCTTCGTCTACGACCCCAACGACCCCGTCCCCAGCCTGGGCGGCAACAACCTCATCATTGCCCGCGGCGCCTTCGACCAGCGTCCCGCCGAGGTGCGCGACGACGTGCTCGTCTACAGCAGCGAGGTCCTCGCCGAGGACCTCGAAGTCACCGGGCCGCTGCGCGTCACCCTCTGGGCCGCCTCCTCCGCCGTCGATACCGACTTCACCGCCAAGCTCGTCGACGTCTACCCCGACGGCTACGCACAGAACCTCCAGGACGGCATGATCCGCGCCCGCTACCGGGATTCGGCCAGCAACCCGACGCTGCTGACCCCGGGTCAGGCCTACCGCTACGAGATCGACCTCTGGGCCACGAGCCACGTCTTCCTCGCGGGTCACCGCATCCGCATCGAGATCAGCTCATCGTGCTTCCCGCGCTTCGATCGCAACCCCAACACCGGCACGCCCGTCGAGAGCGAGGCCAACCTCGTGCCCGCCGCCCAGACAATCCTCCACGACGCCCGGCACCCCTCCCACATCACCCTGCCGGTGATCCCCCGCTAGGGAGGAGGCCCCCGTGCCCCTGGGCGAGCGGCAGTACATGCGGAAGAAGCCGCGGTCCTCAGGTGTCCAGGCGGCCTTGTGCGGCTGGCGCCCGAACGGCTACTTCAGGGAGCGCGCTCGCGTGACGGCCACGCCGGCCATCCCGCCGAACACCGCAGCCACGACGATCAGGGAGATGGCCCAGGACGGGAATCCCCCGCCCCCTTCGACCGGCAACTCGGCAGCCACCCCTTGTGGCGCCCCCTCTTCAGGAGACTCGGCCGCTTCGGGTATCGCTGTCTCTGTCTCCTGGGGCTGCAGCGAACTGGGGATGAGGTCGGGATCGGGAGGCTCCCCCGCGCCGAGCTCTTCGGCAATCCAGTCTTCATCAGCGCCGTACACGCTGCAGATGTCGACGTGCCCACCGTTGGCCACGAAGAGGTAGGCCTGGCCGTACGAAAGCCTCGCATCACACGATGTTGCCCACTGGCCGCCGCTGTCGTCTTGACCACCGCCGGGCCAGACCTTCTGCATGGCCCAGGGTTCGCCCTTGTAGACGCGAGTAACGCTGATGACGGCAACGTTGCTGCCGCCCTCCACGGTCATCCGGATGACGGTCCCCGCGAACACGCTCGCGGAGTCAGCCGTGCGGGACTCGCCTTCTTCGACGGGTACGCACTCGCAGGCGGATGCGGGCAAGGCATGCAACGCCCCGGGGATACCGACAATTAGAACCGCGAGGGCTATCCGAGCCAAGAAAGTGCATCGTTGCCGCTTCGCGAGCACCGGGGTAGCCCCCGAACCCTAGCGGTCCGGCCCGTAGAGGTACTGCTCCAGCGCGTAGTGCATCGCCCGGATGCGGCGCTCCTCGCTGTTGAGCAGGATTCCGCTGAACCCCTTGGAGTGGTACGACTCCTGCACGATCTGCGCCTGCGCCATGTCCTGCGCCAGCGCCTCGAACACCTCGACGTCGTGCGCCGATCCCCGCACCGTCGCCGGCCGCGGCGGGATCGGCGTGCCCTCCGGCAGCCGCACGTACGTCTGGTAGTCCCAGAGGCACAGGTTCGGGTCCGTCGGATGCGGGCGCGCCCGGAAATACGTCAGCGACGTGCCCCCGATGTTCAGCGTGATGTTCGGGAAGATCATGTAGTGGTAGTCGTCGATCAGCTGCTCCCCGTGCAGCGCCGAGACGTCCACGCCCATCGCCTCGTACAGGTCGCGGCGCGCCTCGATGATCGCCGGGCGAACGTCGTCCACCCCGCCCTCGAACTCGTCCTGCTCGATCCCGACCGCGGCCAGCTGCTGCCACTGCGAGTCGGTGATCATCTCCTTGTCCGTATAGCCGTGGCGGCGCGCCATGTCGTCCGTCCAGGCGCCGCCGTCCGGGTAGCCCTGGCGGATGAGCTGGCGGCTGTGCCGGCCCCCGTCGTACACGTCCAGCGGCGTCCCCGCCGTGTCCCACCACTCGATCAGCTGCGGGTGCAGCGCCGGCAGGTGGTAGATCTCCGCGAACTGGTCCACCGCGAACTTCCAGTTGCAGTCCCAGATCAGCTGGTAGTCCTGCACCAGGTGGTATTCCTCGAAGTGGTACGGGTCGAGGTGCGACGGGATCACGCCGAGGAAGTCCGTCAGCGACTCCGCCTCGTCGTCCATGTTGAAGAACACGAACGGGCCCCAGGTGTCCACCCGCACTTCGGCAAGCTGCTGCTTGTCCTCGGGAATCCCGTTCACGAAGTGCTGCCGGTCGGGCACCGTGTGCAGCTCACCCTCGATGTTGAACGTCCACAGGTGGAAGGGGCACTGCAGCTGCTCCGCGTGGCCCAGGCCCACGCTCGGGCGCAGGCGACTGCCGCGATGCGGGCAGATGTTGTAGTAGCCCTTGATCTCGTCCTCGCCCGTGCGGATGAAGATGAACGACTCCCGCCCCAGTGTGTGCGTGAAGTAGTCCCCCACCTCCGGGATGTCGCAAATCCCACCGGCGATGTTCCACGTCTTCGTCCACATCCGCTCCCACTCGAGCTTCGCGAACTCCGGGTCCGTGTAGCGCGTCGGGTCGATGAGGCCCGTGCCCATGTCGGGCTCGTCCACCCGCTCCAGCGGGGTCATCGGCAGCTCTTGATTCTGGGTGACCATAGAGGCCCCTCCCTGGCGTCCCGGCTTCGGGGATATTCCGTGCCGCGATGGTGGCATTGCCCCGCGTGCGCGTCAATGGCGGCGCCGGGGATGCGCGTTCCCGCAGCCGTCCTCTACCATGCGCCCGCTGTTACCAAGCGCAGGAGAGCACCCATGCCCACCGTCGGAGTCGTCGCCCGCTTCACCATCCAGGCCGATAAGACCGAGGAGTTCGCCCGTGTCGCGAACGAGTTCGTCGTCGCCCCCAGCCAGCAGGAAAAGGGGTGCATCCGCTACGAGCTCTGGCAAGACAACGAGGATCCCACCGTCTTCGCCATGGTCGAGGAGTGGGAGAGCGACGAGGACCTGAACGCCCACCTCGCCAACGCGGGTAGCCGCGGCGGCCCCAGCCTCGGCGACTACATGGCCGGCCCCCCGGACATGCGCCGCTTCAGCAAGACGGGGAGCTAGTGGCTGGTGACTAGTGACTCGTGATTGGTGATCGGGTCGTGGGTGGTCCCCAGACTGCCGCCACCAATCGCCAGTCACTACCCGCTACTCACCATTCACTACCCGCCACTCCTCATCGGGTTCATCACCTCTTCCACGAAGCGCAGCACCGGCTCGGTCGAGGTCGGGTGCCCGAAGTCGCAGGTGAAGTGCCGCACACCCAGCTCGCGGAAGCGCTCCAGCACCTCGCGCCATGCCTCGGACTCTTGGCTGTTGTTCGGCAGCCCCACCTCGCGCGTCACGCTGATCGTGATGTCCGACGGATCGCGTCCCGCCTCCTCCGCCGACTTCAGCACGATGTCCCGCTTCCGCGTCCAGTTCTCCTCCCACTCGTCCGTCGGCCACCAGAACGTGTTCCACCCGTCCGCCTGGCGGCCCACCATCGGCAGGGAGAGTTGCTCGCCCTGCGCCCCCACCATGATCGGGATCATCGGGTCGGGCCGCGGCGGCGCCTTCGCGTCCTTGATCGTGTAGTAACGGCCCTCGAAGCTCGGCGACTCCTCCGTCCACATCAGCCGGCAGATCTGGATCGTCTCCTCCAGCTGCCGGATGCGCGTCGCCGTTGAGGGGAACTCGTAGCCGTAGCGCTCGAACTCCTCCCCCCGCCAGCCTGCCCCGATGCCGAGGATGAAGCGCCCGCCCGAGAGCGCCTGCAGCGTCGCCGCCATCTTCGCCGTCAGCGCCGGGTTGCGGTAGCCCTGGCCCATCACGTGGTGGCACAGCTTCACCGTCGGGAACTTGGCCGCCAGCCACGTCATCGTCGTCCACGACTCCAGGAACGGGTCGTTCTCGTTCGCGAACCCGTAGAAATGGTCCGCCAGCCACACGCAATCGAAGTGCTGGAACGCCGTCGGCAGGATGTTCCGCTCCTGGTACATCACGATCGGCTCATGGTTGCTGTCGGGCAGGCCGATCACCGGGGATACCCATCCGAAGGTCAGTTCGTCTGTCACGCGCTTGTCTCCTCTTGTCCCCGCGTTCGCCGGCCAAATGTGGCTTCGTGGGGGCGCGAGGCAGGATACACGAGCAGTCTCCCGATCGCCGTTCACGCGCCCCTTGCCCCGCCCGAAACGGTAAGGTTGCCCGACACGGTTGCCGCGCCGGCCCTCCCGGCGCGAGGAGGACTGCCATGCGAGCGCTCGTCTACCGCGGCCACAAGCGCATCGAGCTCGAAAACGTCCCCGACGCCCGCGTTCCCGCCCCCGACGGCGCCCTCGTCCGCACCACCAGCTTCGCTATCTGCGGCTCCGACCTGCACGGCTACCACGGCCCCGTCAACGAGGAACGCATCGGCGCCACCATGGGCCACGAGGCCATCGGCGAGGTCGTCGAGGTCGGCCCCGAGGTGCGCCACGTCCGCCCCGGCGACCACGTCGCCGTCTCCGCCGTCGTCGGCTGCGGGCGCTGCGAGAACTGCCAGGCGCTCCTCACGGCGCGCTGCGCCAACAGCGAGACCCGCGTGCTCAACCTCGGCCAGGCCGAGGCCATCGCCGTCCCCGCCGCCGACTCCTCCCTCCTCCCGATCCCCGACGGCGTCACCGACGAGCAGGCCGTCCTCCTCACCGACATCCTCCCCACGGGCTACAAGGGTGTCCGCGGCGCCGGCATCCAGCCCGGCGGAACCGTCGCCGTCGTCGGCGCCGGCCCCGTCGGCCAGATGGCCCTCGAAACCTCGTTCCTCTTCGGCCCCTCGAAGGTGTTCGCCATCGACCAGGTCGCCCACCGCCTCGAGGAGGCGGAGCGCCTCGGCGCCATCCCCATCGACGCCAGCCAGGTCGACCCCGTCGAGGCCGTCCTCGATCAGACCGGCGGCAAGGGCTGCCAGCACGTCATCGAGGCGGCCGGCCCCCAGGCCACCGTGCGCATCGCCTTCGGCGTGCTCGCCCACGGCGGCGCCCTCTCCCAGGTGGGCGCCACCACCGACCCCGAGATGACCGTCAATCTCATGGCCCTCTTCGGCAAGGACCTCACCTATCGGGTCGGCCTCGTCTCCCCCCAGTACGCCTGGCCCGAGCTCGTGCCGCTTCTGCAGGAAGGCAAGATCCACCCCGAGCGCGTCTTCACCCACCACCTGCCCATGTCCGATGGCCCCCGCGGCTACGAGATCTTCGACAACCGCGACGACGGCGTGATCAAGGTGATGCTGGACCCCGCGCGCTAGCGCCGCTCGAAGAACCCGCCCCAGCTCGTCGGTTCTCGCGCTCGACTCGGCTTCGGCGGCTTGAGGTCCGGCAGCAGCCGATCCATCGCGAGGTTGTACAGGCCCCACACCAGGAGCGACCCTCCCCACGCGTACGCCCCGAACAGCCACGTGGTCGACAGGAGGCGCAGCAGCGCCGTCCCGGGTGAGTGGTCATCGAGCGAGATGATCCCCCTATTCTCCACCTCCATGCGGATGAGGAGACCGCCCTCGTGGCTAATCACGTCCGACTGCGCGATCGCGAAGAACACCAGCACCACCACGAAGCTCCGTACGATCGCCACCACCAGCCCTACCCCCGCCGCCACCCGCACGTAGCCGTTCCGCTGGAAGGCCCACAGCACCACAAGCAGGTTCAACACCCCCGGCCCCGTCAGCAACAGGTACGTGGGCCAGAACTCGAAGTAGTAGAGCCTCGCCGGTACCGCTTCGTTTCGCCAGATGGGCAGGCCCAGCGACTGTGCGTCGAGGTCCTGCGCGAAGGCGAAGACGAGCAGTGCGCTCAGGGGCACGGTCAGCACCGGCGTCACCAGCGGCCACGCCAGCGGCGACCGCTTCGCGAACCACCGCCGCGCCTTGCCGATCGTGCTCACTCCGGACTCCCTCCACGATTCCGGCCTCTCCCGAGGTAGCCGGCCCAGCTCCGCTGCGCCCCTTCGGAACGCTCGCGAGGCGGCGCCAGCGCGGGGAAGAACCGGGCCATCAACGGCTCATAGCCCTGCCAGATCGCCAACGTCAGGATCCACATCCCCAGCCCCGCCGTCCAGGCTGTTATCAGCAGGGTCAGCGTGGCCTCCAGGGGCGAGGGGTCGATCTGCCTCCCCGCCTCCCCCACCGGCACTCGGATGAGGAGCCCGGTGTCATGGTCGAGGATGTCGGCCGAAACCCAGACCATCGAAGCCACCGGCACGACAAACGTCCGCAGCAACGCCAGCACCAGCCCCATGCCCGCGGCCAGCCGCACGTACCTCAGCTCATGGAACAGCCACCTCGCGACCGCCAGGTTCACGGCGCCCGGCGCCGCCAGCAGCCCCCAGGTGAGCCAGAAGTCGTAGTAGAAGTAGTGCCTCCGGTCGAGCTGGCCCGCCTCCTTGGTCCACTCCACCTCGACCAGCCCCAGCGACTCGCCGCCGAGGTCGCCACCCACCGTGAACACCAGCAGCGCGGCCAGCGGCAGCGTCGCCACCGGCGTCAGCAGCAGCCACTGCAGCGGAGACCAGCCCCCCACCCGGCGCCAGAACCCTGCGATCACGTCCATTCCGCCCACGCTGTTCCCGACCCGCTCGCTACCGGCGGTGGAGGAACCCGGTCCAGCGCTTCGGCTCCTCGGGACGCGGCCCCCAGGGCGGCTCGAGGCTGCGCCAGTAGCGCGCCATGAACGGCTCGTACACCTGCCACACCACCAGGCTCACCACCCACGCGCCGCCCCCGCCAATCCACGCCGCCGTGAGCAGCTGCCGGAGGGCCCGCTCCGCCGATGGTGCCTCGACACCCCCCACGCCCCCGCCCGCGACGACCTCGCCCTGGAAGTACAGCCCTGCCTCACTGAACAGGGCGAAGTGCGAGATCGCGATGGCGGCCACCGGCACCACCAGCGATCGGACCAGGCCCAGCACCAGGGCGATCACCACTGCCAGCCGCACGTACCCGTTGCGCTGCAACGCCCAGAGCAGGACCAGCAGGTTGAGCGCCCCCGGCGCCGCCAGCAGGAGCCAGGTGCGCCAGAAGTCGAAGTAGTAGAAGCAGCTCTGGGCGAGAAGCCCTTCGAACCGGCAAAGCTCGTTTTGCGGGAGCCCCAGCGCCGCCGGCTCGTGCTCGCCTCCCAGCGTCAGCAGCAGCACCGCGCTCAGTGGCAGCGTGAACACCGGGGTAACCAGCACCCACACGAAGGGCGATCGAGCTCTCATCCACTGCGGAAACCGCTCCTGGGTCACTATCCATCCGTCCCCTGCGCGATCGTCACGAACTCGCCTCGGCCAGCGAGCTGGAGTGCTCGATGTGCGTCTCCTCGATCTCCGCCAGCAACGGGATCAAGCGGTGCGGTTGGTGCGGCAGGGCCAGCACCATCTCCCCGCTCGTGTGGGTCCAGGGATCGAGGTGCGCCGGAGCGCCCGTCTCCGGCGCCATCGATGCCCACCGTCCCGAACGGCGGTCGTACACATCCGTGCGCCCGAACGAGATCAGCGCCGGGTCGTCGGGGCAGGCCACCCCTCCCCGCATGTCCGGGTGGGCGAACCACTCGTCCGAGCGCCTCGGCGGCTCGGGCAGCGGCTCCACACGTGACCCTTCCACGTCCACGATGCTGTAGCCGACCTTGCCCCCGATGCGGCTCTGGATCACCAGCCCCGAGGAGTCCGCCAGCCAGCGCGCGCCGCCCAGCTCGTCGCCGTAGTTCAGCCGCGCCGAGCGGATTCGGAAGAGATTGCGGCCGGTCGTTCCGTCGATCACGATCACCGTGCTCGTCTTCTCGTAGGCGGGTGGCGAGGACTCCGGGATGTGAAGCACCCGCTCGCCCGCCAGGTACGCCCCGTCGGGTGAGGTGAACGCCCGGTCCACGCGTATCCGCGTGACACTTTGCCGCACGCCCTCCCACCCGAACCGCGCCACAAACGTGGCGAACACGCCATAGCCTATCCCCTGAGGTCTCAGGGGCCAGTACGAGTACGGGATCAGGATGCCGCTCCCGTCGGCAAGCGGCGTGGGGGCATGGAACAGGGCCCGCCGCAACGCCGTCGGCTGCTGCGGCGCCAGCACGGCCCTTGCCTCTGCCCGCGCGCCGTCCAGGTGGAAGAGCGCGGGATAGCGGCCGTTCTGATCGAGCGCCAGGTACGCCCGCCTGCCGCCGGGCTCGAACATCGCCGGGATCGTCGGCAGGGGCTCGCCCTTCAGGTCGAACACCGCCCGCTCCTCCAGGTTGCCGTCCGTCAGGACGTACCGTCCCGTCCGCACCCGCGCCTCCATGCGCTGCTCCTTCAACAGCTCGAAGAGCGCCGCGTCCTCCGAGAACCCCACCAGGCGCAGCTCCGCCCCCGGCCAGACCCACGACTGCCCCGAGGTCCGGTCGTGGATCGCATTCGCCGTCGCCACGAACCGGCCCTCCATGCTCGTGCGGTAGGCGGGAGCTTCGCTGCCGGGCTCCTTCTGCTGCCACCCCGATATCCTCCCCGCCCCCTCTCCCCGCGCCTGCATGAAGAAGATGCCGTGCTCCTCCGTAAGCGGCTGACCCGGATCGAGCGCGACCCTCCGGAACACGCCCGTCGCCGGCCGCAGCCCGCTGTCTGGATGGTGGAGAGGCGGTGAGCAATGATGATGGTCGTCCT
>DAOUID010000067.1:0-6479 GCA_034428315.1 Dehalococcoidia bacterium | reverse complement strand
GCTCGTTGAGACGAGCACCTGCGTCTCGCCCGAGCCGAAGCGCCCCATGACCTCGTCCTTTTGCCGACCGGACATGCGCCCGTGCAGGAGGTCGAGGCGGTAGGCGGCGAGGGGGCCGGTGCGTAGTCGCTCGAACTCCTCCTCGGCGGAGCGCACGTCGAGCACCTCGGACTCGTCGACGAGAGGGCAGATGACGAACGCCTGCTCGCCGGCGTCGAGGCGCTCGCGGAGGAAGTCGTAGGCCTCCCCGCGCTCACCTGGCTCCACCCAAGATGTCTGGACAGGCAGCCGCCCCGGGGGCAGCTCGTCGATGGTCGAGACTTCGAGGTCGCCGTAGGCGGTAAGGGCGAGGGTGCGGGGGATGGGAGTGGCGGTCATGACGAGGAGGTGGGGGTTGGCGCCCTTCTGGCGGAGGCGCGCGCGCTGGTCGACGCCGAAACGGTGCTGCTCGTCGACGACGGCGAGGGCGAGCCGGGGAAGCTCAACGGCGTCCTCGATGACGGCGTGCGTTCCGATGATGATGTCGGCGCCGTCGTTGGCGGCGGCGGCGCGAATGCGCTTCTTGTCGGCAGCGGTGCGCGAGCCGGTGAGGAGGGCGGCGCGGAGGGGATGGTCGAGCCAGGGCGGGGCGAACATCCCCTCGAAGGCGGACTCGCCGCCGCCAAGCAGGTTCGTGAGGGTGCGGTAGTGCTGCTCGGCAAGGATCTCGGTGGGGGCCATGAGCGCGGCCTGGCGGCCGGCGGCGACGGCCGCGAGCATGGCGGCGAAGGCGACAACGGTCTTGCCGCTGCCGACCTCGCCCTGGAGCAGGCGGAGCATCGGCGCCGGCCCGCGGATGTCGGCGAGGATCTCATCGAGGGCGCGGCGCTGGGCGGAGGTGAGGGTGAAGGGGAGGGAGTCGAGGTAGGCGTCGAGGCGCGGGGCGAAGTCGAGTTCGGCGGGGTGCTGGTCGTGCTGCCAGGCGGCGCGGCGCTGGAGCACGGCCACCTGGATGGCGAGGAACTCGCCGAGGGCTAGGCGGTTGCGGGCGTGCTCGACTTCAGCAAGGGACTCGGGTGCGTGGTAGGTGCGGACGCACTCGCCGAAGGGATCGAGGCCCTCCTCCTTCGCGAGCCAGCCGGGCACGGGGTCGGGCAGGCGGTCGGCGAGCTGGTCGACCGCCTCGCCCACGGCGCGGCGGATGGTGCGCTGCCCGAGCCCCTGCGTCCCGGGGTAGATGGGGAGGAGGCGGCCGGGAGCCATGAGGTTCGAGTCGAAGGGCTCGTACTCGGGCGGGTTCGCCATCTGCAGGCGGCCTCGATAGACGGTGACCGTGCCGGAGACGGCGTACTCCTCGCCCTCCTTCAGGGCGCGGTGCACCCAGGGCATGTTGAACCAGACGAGCCGGAGGGAGCCGGACTCGTCGGCGATGACGGCCTCGCTGCCGCGCACCCGCCTGCCGTAGCGGAGCTGGCCCGACTTGAGGACCGTACCCACGACGGTCCTGGGCAGTCCGTCGGGCTCGAGGTCGGAGATGCGGCGCACGTCGGTGAAGTCGCGGAAGCGGCGGGGGAAGAAGAGGGCGGCGTCACCGGCGGTCGTGACGCCGAGCTTCTCGAAGCGCCCGGCGGCGTTCTTGCCGATGCCCGGGAGGCGCGTCACGAGGTCGTCGGGGGCAAGGGGGCGCTTGCGAGCGCCACTGCCCGCCCGCTTCTGGGAGGAGGCGGCGTCCGGGTCCGGGCCGGTGGCGGCGATGGCCCGCTCCAGCCAGCGGCGGCGTCCCTCGGGGTTGAGGCCCCGGTAGCCGCCTCCCCGCTGGAGTCCGAGGATGCGTTCGTAGAGCGGATGGCGTCGGGGGATGACGCCTTCCTCGACCATGCGGATGAGGAGCGTATCGAGCCCGGCGCCGACCTCGCTGTTGGCGGCGCCCGACTCAACCTCGCGCTCGAAGAGGGCGCGAAGTCGGGAAAGCTCGGAGTCGGTGGACGGGGGGGAGGGTTCCGCGGCCAACCCTACGGGCTCCGCCGCACCGTGCAGATGCCGAGCGCGTTGGGGCCGAGGTAGGCGCCGACCGTGGGCCCGGTCTGAATCACCTCGATGCGGGTGTGGGGCAACTGGGGGGTCACCTCTTCGACGAGCTGCCGGGCGCCGGCGTCGTTATCGGAGTAGATGACGAAGAGCCGTTCCAGGGTCTTGTCCTCCAGCGTGACCTCGGTGAGACGCTTGACCGCCTTGGAGCGCGTGCGAACGCGGTCGAAGGGGGCGACCTCGCCGCCATCGATGTGGATGATGGGCTTGATACGGAGGGCGCTGCCGACGAGGGCGCTGGCTCGCCCGATGCGCCCGCCCTTCTGCAGGTACTCGAGCGTGTCGAGGGTGACGACCACTCGGGCGCGGTCCATCACGCTGCGGGCCACGGCGGTGACTTCCTCCAGCGGGGCGCCCTCGCGGGCGCGCTCCGCGGCAGCCTCGACGACGGCGCGAAGGCCGACGCCGGCGGTGTACGAATCGAGCAACTCGACGCGGGTCTCGAGCTCGCTCGTCTCGCTGGCGATGGAGGCCGAGTTGAGCGTGCCGGAGAGCTTGGAGGAGACGTGGATGGAGGCGATGTCGTGGCCCTCGGCGGCGACCTCGCGATAGACGCTGGCGAAAGCCTCGACGCTCGGTTGGCTGGTCTTGGGGAACTCGCGCGCCGTGGTCAGGCGCTCGTAGAACTGGCCGGGGGTGATATCGACGCGGTCGCGGTAGACATCGTCTCCGAAGGCGACGAGGGCGGGAACAACCTTGATGCCAAGCTCGTCGGCCTCCGGGGGGCTGATGTCGCTGGTGGAATCGGTGACGACCTGTACAGCCATATGGATCATCCCCCTACACAGTCAGAGTATACGGCTGGCGGTGCCGAACGCATACAATCCGGCCATGCGCACGGTGCAACTGGCGCCCTCGATCCTGACGGCAGACTTCAGCCGGCTCGCGGAGGAGGTGCGGGCGGCGGAGGAGGGTGGCGCGGATCTGCTCCACCTGGACGTGATGGACGGCCGTTTCGTGCCGAACATCACCTTCGGGCACGCGCTGGTGGAGGCGCTACGAAAGGTCACGTCGCTGCCCTTCGACATCCACCTGATGGTGGCGGAACCGGAGCGGCAGGTGGGGTTCTACACGGAAGCGGCGAAGACGGTGAACGTGCACGTCGAGGCCACCGACCACGTCAACCGCGTCCTCGACACGATCCGGAAGGGAGGAGCGGAGGCGGGGGTCTGCCTGAACCCGGGCACTCCGCTTGCGGCGATCGAGGAGTCGCTGGGGGATGTCGACCAGGTGATGGTGATGACGATCAACCCCGGCTGGGGCGGTCAGAAGCTGATTCCGGCGCAGCTCGAGAAAGTGTCGCGGCTGCGGACGTTGCTGGACGAGGGCGGCCACGGGGCGCGCATCGAGATCGATGGGGGCGTGAAGGTCGAGAACGCGGCGACCTGCGCGGCCGCGGGCGCGGACGTGCTCGTGTGCGGGAGCAGCGTCTACAACAATCGGTCGAGCGTGGCGGAGAACCTTGCCTCGCTGCGCGCGGCGCTGGCGAAGGGGAGCTAGGCGCTCTTGGAGAGCGTGCGGAGGCAGCGGGCGCAGATGTTCAGACGCTTCCACTCACCGTCGATGAAGACCCGCTGCTTGTTGATGTTGGGGCGGAGCATGCGCGGCTTCTTGGGCGCCTTGCGCTCCCAGCGCCCGCCGTGGCGGTGGCGGATGTGGCGGCCGAACGTGGTTTTCTTGTCGCAAGTGTCGCAGGCGCCGCTGGCCATGGAAGTCACTCCGCTGGAAGGCTGGGAACCGATGCTAGCACCGGTTCCCTCTAGCAGCCATCCAGCGGAGGGGGAGGCGCCGGCATGAGCGGTGGGACGCTGAGCGGGGCGGAGTTGCGGGCCGCGATCACATCCGCGGCGGACTACCTGACGGAGTCGGCCAGGGCTGTAGACGCGATCAACGTCTACCCCGTGCCGGACGGAGACACGGGCTCAAACATGGCCGCGACCCTGCGCGAGGCGTGCGACCACATGCTCGCGCTGGAGGAGCCGCTGGCAGCGGGGCAGGTGCTCGCCACGTTCGCCCGGGGAGCGCTCTACGGGGGGCGGGGGAACTCGGGCGTCATCCTCTCGCAGTCGCTGCTGGGGCTGGCGAAGGGCGTCGGGGAGGTGGAGGAGCTGAGCGGGGACGTGCTCGCCGAGGGGCTGCAGGCGGCGGCGGCGGCGGCCTACACGGCGGTTTCGGAGCCGGTGGAGGGCACCATGCTCACGGTCCTGCGGGCGGCGGCCGGGGGGGCGGAGGAGCGGACGGGGGAGGGCGTGCTGGCCACGCTGGAAGGGGCGCTGGCGGAGGCGGAACGGGCGGAGGCGGAGACCATCCACCAGCTCCCGGCACTGCGGGAGGCTGGCGTCACGGACGCCGGGGGCGAGGGCGTCTGCGTCGTGCTGCGGGGTCTGGTGGCGGCGCTGCGGGGGGAGTTACCCCCGCCGGTCACGATCCCGGACAAGCCCCTGGCGATGCTGCCGGGCCACATCGACGACGGGTTCGGGTACTGCACCGAGTTCGTGTTGATCCCGGGCGAGCGGGAGGTCGACGTGCAAGGGCTGCGGCGGCACACGGAGGGGGAGGGGTACGGGTCCGTCGTGATCGTGGGCGACGAGCAGGCGTTGCGCGTGCACGTGCACACGAACGAGCCGGAGCGGCTGCTGGAGGAGGCGGGGACGTTCGGGGAGCTGACGCGGCCGAAGTTCGAGGATATGAGCGCCCAGCACGCGCGCTTCCGGGAGGAGGGGAGCGGCGAGGGGCTGAAGGTGGGGCTGCTGGCGCTGAGCAGCAGCGAAGGGTTCGACGAAGTGTTCCGGAGCCTGGGGGCGACCATTCACCGGCTGGAGGCGATCGTGAAGCCGGCTGCGGGCGACATCGCCCAGGCGGCGGACGCGCTCGGGCCGGCGGACGTGATCGTGCTGCCGAACCACAAGAACGCAATCCCGGCGGCCGAGCAGGCGGTTGAGCTGGCGCGCTGCAACCTGCACGTGGCGCCCTCGATCTCGCTGGCGCAGGGGGCGGCGGCGGCGATCGCCTTCAACGCGCTGGCGACGGCGGGGGAGAACGCGGAGGCACTGGGGGAGGCGCTCGATGCGACGCGCTCAGTCGAGGTGACGCGGGCGGCGGCGGACCGCACCGCCGACGGGGTGGACGTGCGGGAGGGGGAGGCGATCACGCTCGTCGACGGGACGCTCATCGGGGGAACGGACGACCCGGTGGAGGGGCTGCTGGCCGGACTGGCGCAGGCGGAGGCGGAGGAAGCCGCCATCGTGACTGTCTACGTGGGGGAGGGGTTCGAGGGGTCGCCCGACGGGCTGGCGGAGCGCATCGAGGCGGCGTTCGAGGACGTGGAGGTGGAGGTGGTGGAGGGCGGGCAGCCGCTGTACGAGCTGGTGGCGGCGGTGGAGGCTTAGGGGCTAGCGGCGTTCCTTGATGCGGGCGGCTCGGCCGGTGAGGCCGCGTAGGTAGGAGAGGTTCTTGCGGCGGACCTTGCCGCGGC
Source organism: Dehalococcoidia bacterium (assembly GCA_034428315.1). GTDB lineage: Bacteria > Chloroflexota > Dehalococcoidia > Tepidiformales > Tepidiformaceae > UBA2991. Next base: position 937 of record DAOUID010000067.1, on the reverse strand, counting down.
GCACGACCTCGATCTTGTCGAGGCGGGGGCTGTAGAGGGGGAAGGTGCGCTCGACGCCGACGCCGCTGGCGATCTTGCGGACGGTGAAGTTCGAGGCCATGCCCTTGCGCCGCTTGCGGATGACGACGCCAGCGAAGACCTGGACGCGCTCCTTGTTGCCCTCGACGACCTTGGCGTGGACGCGCACGGTATCGCCGCTGCCGAAGTCGGGCAGGTCGTCGCGAGGCGTGGCGTCGGTCAGGGCATCGAGTTCGTACGACATGGGTGCGTCCCTGCGGGAAGGCGTGAGGACATACGGTAGGACAGGCGCCGCCTATGGCCAACGGCGGAGGTCAGCGGCCGGTGCTGCCGTGGCCACCGCCGCCGCGTTCGGTGTCGGGGAGCTGGTCGCGGAGGGCGAACTCGATGTCGGCGAGGCGCGCGATGACGAGCTGGGCGACGCGATCGCCGTGTTCGACGACGTGCCTGACGTCCGGGGTGAGCGTGTAGAGGCTGAGGAAGAGTTCGCCCCGGTAGTCGGCGTCGAGGGTTCCGAGCGTCGACAACACGCCCCGGCTGGCAAGACCGCTGCGGGGACGGACTTGCGCGTCGAGCCCGTGGGGCACGGCGAAGGCGAGTCCGGTGGGGATGCGCACGGGGAAATTCCCCACCTCGACGGGTCCGTCGGGGAGGCAGGCGTAGAGGTCATAGCCGGAGGCGTGCTCGCTGGCCTTTTTGGGCAGGCGGGCGCCTTCGCGCAGCACCTTGACCTCGATCTCGTCCACCGGCGGGCTCAGCGGAAGAGGTCGCGCTCGGCCTCGCGGATGATGTCGGTCATCGAGGCCGTGTCGTCGGGCTCCCAGGGGTAGCCGCGGATGAGGGCGACGGGCACGCGGCTGAGGTTGCCCTTCACCAGCTCGCCGGCGCTGGCCAGCTCGTCCGCGCGGCAGACGGCCTG
>DAOUID010000066.1:0-7783 GCA_034428315.1 Dehalococcoidia bacterium | reverse complement strand
TCTCTTCGTGACCTTCGGCATGGTCGGGCTCATCAACGCGTTCGCGGAGGCAGGGCTGGGGCTCGAGCTGCGCACCAATCTCACCCCGCGCAGCCTCATCATCGCCTTCTGCCTCGGTGTCATTTCGACCTTCATCGTCATCTTCTTCGCTGCCGTGCGAGCCAGCCGCCTCAACATCGTCGCCGCCATCCGCGACCTGCCGGAGCCCATCGTCACGAATCCCGAGGCGGCCACCTGGCGAGGCTACGCCCGGGCCGTGCTCAATGCGGCCGTTGCCGGCGGCGCCATCGCCGTGAGCGTGTTCGCGCTCTACCGCCTGCCCAATGACTTCGTGCCGTTGTTCGTCGTCGCCCTCCTCTTCGGGCTCGTCGGGCCGTACGTTCGAGTGCTCCGGCGGCACAACTTTGGAGCGCCCCGGCACGAGCGCATCGAAGGTGGGGGCATCCCCCTCTGGCCGTTCTGGCTCGTTCCCCTGATCCCCTTCTACCTCGTTGCGCTCCTGATCGTGCGCATCATGCGCGATCGCAACCCGCGGGTGAGCCTCGGGCTCATCGTCCTCGGCATCCTCCTGCCTCCCATCGGGCTCTTGCTCGTGGCCTCCCAGGATCGTGACCGGCCGATCGCGTGGGGCGCCGGATTCGGGGTCGTGGGACTGGCCCTCGCCGCCCTCTTCATGGAGTGGGCGTTCTCCTCCGACAGCTACTTCTTCTTCGCCGGCGGAGTCTCACTCGCCTTTGGCTGGGCGGCCTTCACCCTGCGCTATTTCCAGGCTCAGGAGCGCATCTCGTTCACCATTCTCGCCGGCCTGCTGCTCGCCTTCTGGTACGTGGCGCCCGCCGGCACCCTGGACTTCATCATCGGCGACCTCGAAGGCGGCCCCGAGCTCTTCTTCCTCAGCGGCATTGTCATGGTCGCCTGCGGCACCTTCCTCATCGTCTACAACGCCGACATCCTGCTGCCGCCTGTGGCGACTGTCGGGGCGCGCCTGGGCCGCATCGTCCCCGCGGTCAAGACGGCCGTCGCCTACCCCCTCACCGCCCGCATGCGCACCGGCATGACGATCATGATGATCGGCCTCATCACCTTCTCCCTCGTCATGTTCTCGACCGTCAACGACAACTTCACCAACATCTTCCTCTCCGACGACGCGAAGGGCGGCTTCGACACGATCGTCCTCGTCAACAGCAACAACCGCACGGATGACCTCGTGGCGGTGCTCGAGGAGAGCGGCGTCGATACCGCGCCTATCGTGGCCGTGAGCGAACAACGCATCGCCTTTGCAGGTGAGACGGAGATATTCGTCGATGCCCCGTCCGGCCCCGGCGTTGCCGGCACCTTCACCGTCATCGGCGCGGACGCCGCCTTCTTCGCCACGAACGAATTCGAGTTGAAGCGGCGCGCCGCCGGCTACGCCAGCGATGAGGAGGTCTGGGCGGCGGTGGCCGGCGACCCCACCCTTGCCGTCATCCCGGGCGAGCTCACGGACGCCGCAGGCGCCGAGTTCTCGGAGTTCGCACTGCTCATACTCGACCCCGCCCTTGTGGGGGAGGGCTTCGAACCGTTCACCCTGCACCTCCATGCACCCGGGACGGACCTCAACACCTCCGTCACCGTGATCGGGCAGGTGGATGATCCCGGCGACATCTTCTGGAACGGCATCATCGTGCAGCGCGACACCGTGGTCGCCGCCTTCCCCGACTCCGACTCCCAGCGCTTCGTCATCAAGACGCGTGACGGAACCGATCAAGAGGCCTTCGCGAAGTCAATCGAGTCGGGCCTGGCGCAGGCCTCGGCGGAGTCCTTCCAGAAGCTGCTCGACGACCAGCGCGCGGCCTCCCAGGGCTTCCTGCTGCTGTTCCAGGGGTTCATGGGGCTGGGCCTCATCATCGGCATCGCCGCCCTCGGCGTGATCGCCTTCCGCGCCGTGGTCGAGCGCCGGCAGCAGATCGGGATGCTGCGCGCCATCGGCTATCAGCGCTCCATGGTCGCGCTCAGCTTCATCTTCGAATCCAGCTTCGTCGCCCTCTCCGGCATCGTCCTGGGAGCGGTGCTGGGCGTGTCTCTCTCGTGGGTGCTGTTCACCTCTGGCGGCATCGGCGAGGCATCCGAGGGCGGCAGTTTCATCGTGCCCTGGCTCCAGCTCATCGTGATCTGCGGTATCGCCTTCGGAGCCTCGATGATCATGACCTGGTTCCCCGCCCAGAGCGCCTCCCGTGTGGCCGTGGCCGAGGCCCTTCGCTACGAATGAGCGCCGACGACCGCCCCGAGCTGCGCGGCACGCAACTCTTCGACCTCACCGGCCGCGTCGCCATCATGACGGGCGCCGGGCGCGGCCTCGGACGCACCATGGCCCTCGCCCTCGCAGCCGCAGGCTCTGACCTTGCCCTCGCCAGCCGCACGACCTCCGAGCTCGACAGCCTCGTCGCGGAGGTGGAGGCGCTCGGGCGCCGCGCGATCGCCGTCCCCACCGATGTCACCTCTCCCGAGGCGTGCGAGGCCATGGTCGCGACGACCATCGACCAGCTTGGCCGCCTCGACGTCCTCGTGAACAACGCCGGCACGAACGTGCGCAAGTCCGCCCTCGAGCTCACGCCGGACGAGTTCGACTCCGTTCTCCAGGTCAACCTGAAGGGCTACTACAACGGCGCCCGGGCGGCGGGCCGGCACTTCGTCGCGCAGGGCTCTGGGAAGCTCATCAACGTGTCCAGCATCCTCGGCAGCGTCGCCCTCCCCAACCAGTCTGCCTACGCCTCCTCGAAAGGCGCCATCGACCAGCTCACGAAAGTGCTGGCCATCGAGTGGGCGGAGGCCAACGTGCAGGTCAACGGCCTCGCCCCCACCTACTTCGAGACCGACCTCACCCGCCCCCTCTACGAGGACCCCGAGCGCAAGGCCTTCATCGAGGACCGCACCCCCATGGGCCGCTGGGGCCAGCCCCACGAGCTGGCCGGCGCCGTCATCTTCCTCGCCGGCGACGCGAGCAACTTCGTGACCGGCCAGACGATTCTCGTGGACGGCGGCTGGACGGCCTGGTAGCCCGCCCTAGGCGCCGCCGATTCGCGGTTCCCAGAGCGTGAAGAAGTACCCGTCCGGGCCCATCACCTGGCAGGTCCGCCCGGTCCCGTCGTCGTGCGGCCCCTGGATGCTCACGTAGCCCATCTCCATCGCCTTCCGGTGCCGTGCGTCGACCTGATCGACCCGCAGCCGCACCTCCGCCCCGATGCCGCGCGCAGCGCCCTCGTTGGCCAGCGCCTCCCGCCAGGGGTGGCCCGGGAACGACTCGTCCGAGTGCAGCTGGATTTCCGCCCCCTCGACCGCGAGGGCGGCGAATCCGGGGTGGCGCATCTCCAGCGTCGCGCCCACCGCATCGGTCAGGAACGCGGCGAAGCCGTCGAGCTCAGTCGCCCACAGGACGATGCTCAGGGCCCCCTGTGACATCGGCTCAGGCCACGGGCCGGAAGCGAGGAACGGGCGCGTCCCCTTCGCGTTCCCACACCACCTCCACGGCCATGCCCACGGCAAGATCGTCGTTCTCGACCCCGACGATGTTGGCGGGCATCCGAGGCCCTTCCTCCAGCTCCACCACGGCGATGTTGTAGGGCAGATCCGGCTCCCAGGCCGGATGGTAGCGCTGGTGCATGATGCCGAAGGTGTAGACGGTCCCGCGACCGCTCACTTCCTTCCAGGTCACCCCTTCGGCGAGGCAGGTCGGGCAGGTGGGTGACGTGGGCAGGCGCATCTCGCCGCAGGTGTCGCAGGTGGCGAGCAACAGGCGGCCTTCTGCGCCCGCGGCGAAGAAGGGCTCCGTCAGCTCATCGGGCTCGGAGACCGGTTTCAGGGGTGGGGAATCGGCCATGGCGCGGTGCCTCAGTTCGCGTGCGGGCTCAGGATGAGCGAGGCGTGGTAGCTCAGCGCTCCCCCGTTCCCGGTTGCCAGGATGAGGTCGTTCTTCTCGACCTGGCGCTCACCGCCCTGCCCGCGTCCCTGGATGATCGCCTCGCTAAGCGGCGTCATCCCCCACATGTAGTAGGCGGAGAGCTGCCCGCCCCCGGTGTTCGTCGGCAGCGCCCCTCCGGGCCCCAGCTTGCCGTCCTCGACGAAGGCGCCGCCCTCGCCCTTCTGGCAGAAGCCGTAGTCCTCCAGCGTGACGAGCACGGTGTAGGTGTAGCAGTCGTACAGCTCGCAGACATCGATGTCCTCCGGACCGACGCCCGCCATGCCGAACACGGTCTCCGCGGCCAGGCGCGCCCCCGTCTCGGTCTCCGGCGAGTCGCCCATCCGTCGCGTGTCGCCCGGATGCCCCTGCCCCATGCCGTGGACGTACACGGGCGGCTGCGGCATGTCCTTCGCCTGCTCCGGCGGGCTCACGATCACGGCGACCGCGCCGTTCGAGACGAGGCAGCAATCGAGCAGGTGCAGCGGCTCCACGATCCAGCGCGAGGCGTGGTACTCATCGAGCGTGAGCGGGTCGCGCATCTTCGCGTGCGGGTTCATCGTCGCCCAGGAGCGCTCCGCCACCGCGATCGCGCCGAACTGGTCTTGCGTCGTGCCGTACAGCGACATGTGCCGTCGGGCCGCAAGCGCGTACGAGGTGTTCGCGCCGAAGTGCCCGGCTCCCGCCGAGAGTCCGAGGATGCCCGTGGGCCCCGCCCGCCGCCCCGCGTTGCCGTAGGCCGCCGCCGAGGAGCCGCCCTGCTGCAGCGGCGCGTCCGCGAACACGCAGACGACGTGCTTCGCCATGCCCGCGTCGATCGCCATCGTCGCGTACTGCACCATCTGCGCCGCCGTCGAGCCGGCCGCGTTCATGTGGTTCAGGAGCCGCAGGTTCCCCATCCCGAGGGCGTTCTGGAGCTGCAGGCTCACGCCCTGGCCGGAGAATCCCGTGATGCCGGCGTTGATCAGCAGCCCGTCGATCTCGGACTTCTCCAGCCCGGCATCGGCGATGGCGAGGCGCACGGCGTCGACCGCGAAATCGGTCGAGCTCTTGCCGTAGATGCGCCCCATGGGTGTGATGCCCAGGCCCGTAATGGCCGAGGCGCCGCGAAGTCGATGTGCCATGCGCGGGATTCTAGCGCAGCCGCCTCCCCACCGCCGTCGGCCCCTAGAAGCGGTAGGTCTCGTAGTCCTTCGCGACAACCGTGCGCGCCAGGTCCGTTTCCACGTCGGGCGTGACGTGCGTGAGCACGAGCCGCGCCGTCTCGGAAAGCGCCGCGTGGACCTCGGGGATGTCATCGACGAGGTTCATGTGGATCGGGATCGGGATGTCCCGCGAGGCGCACTCCGCCACCAGCACGTCCGACCCGCGCGCGAGGTCCCTCACAGCGTCGCAGAGCCGCGTGTCGCCCGTGTAGGCGAAACGCTCGCCGTCGAGCCGGGCGTGGTAGCCGAGGTTCAGGGAGAGCCGGTCGTCGTGCTCGACTGCGACCGCCTCGACCGTCAGGTCGCCGATCGTGGCCGAGTCGCCCGCCGCGATCTCCCGCCACTCGATCCCGAAGTCGCCCTCGAACAACCCCGGGTAGACGGTGCCCCCTATCTCGCGGGCCAGCCGCTCGGTGTCGGGCGGTCCCACGATCGTGACCGGCGTCCGGCGGCCCTGGTGCTTCCAGTGCAGAAGCAGGAATGGCAGGCCCAGGAAGTGGTCGCCGTGGTGATGGCTAAGCACGACCGCCTCGATCATGTTCGGATCTACCCCGACGCGGTGCAGCGACATGAGCGCCTGCGGTGGCGCCTCGAAGAGGTAGCGACCGTTCGCCAGGAACCCGTTCCAGCAGAGCCCGCCCGCCGCGAAGGCGTTCCCGGTGCCGATGAAGGTCAGGTCGAGCGACATCGCGGGCATCCTACTGCGCCCGCTTGATGCGCGTTCGCGCATGCCCGCGACAGGCGAGACAATGCCTGCATGACAGTACGCGCGGGCATCATCAACGTCACCGGTTTCGCGGGGATGGAAGCGGCGCGTCTGCTCTGGAACCACCCCGAGGCCGAGCTCGTGGCCGCCACGGGACGCTCGCTCGCCGGCCAGAAGCTCGGCGAGGCCTTCCCGCACCTCGCCGCCTACGCGGATTTCCCCATCACGGGCGAGATCGAGACCGAGGTCGACGTCGTCTTCTCCGCCCTGCCCACCGGCGCGAGCGCCGAGGCCTGCGCCCCGCTCGTCGAGCAGGGCGTGCGCGTCATCGACATCGCCGCCGACTTCCGCCTGCGCGAGCCCGAGGCCTTCGCGCAGTGGTTCGGCTCGGACCACCCTGCCCCCGGCCTCCTCGGCCGCGCGGTCTACGGGCTCGCCGAGCTGTACGCCTCCGATATTGCCGGCGCGGACCTCGTGGCCAACCCGGGCTGCTACCCCGCCGCCACCATCCTCGCCCTCGCCCCCGCGGTCGCGGCCGGCATCGTTGAGCCGCGCGTCTTCGTCGACGCCAAGTCCGGCATCTCCGGCGCCGGTCGCGGCACCGGCGGCGGCTTCAGCTACAGCGACGTCAACGAGGACGTGTCCGCCTATCGCGTCGCGAACCACAACCACCAGCCTGAGATGGCGCAGGAGCTCTCGCGGCTGCGCGAGGGCCCCGAGGTGGCCGTCACCTTCGTGCCCCACCTCGTCCCCATGACGCGGGGCATTCACTCGACCTGCTACGCGCCCCTCGCCGAGGACGTCTCTCCCGCGCAGGCGCTCGCCCTCTACCGTGACTTCTACGCGGCTGCGCCCTTCACCTCCGTGACCGACGCGCCCCCGCATACGAAGCACACCTACGGCAGCAACGACTGCCTCGTGCACCCCACCATCGACGAGCGCAACGGCGCGCTCGTGGCCGTGGGCGTGCTCGACAACCTCATGAAGGGCGCCGCCGGCAGCGCCATCGAGAACATGAACCTCATGTTCGGCCTGCCCCAGCAGGCGGGCCTCGACCGCCCGGCGCTCTACCCGTGACCCCTGGGATCGACCCCAGGGGTAGCGCCACCAGCCCCGCCGGGTACCGCGCGGGAGCCGCCTTCGCCGGCATCAAGACCTACGGCGCGGGCAAGCTTGATATCGGCATCCTCCTCTCCGACGAGCCCGCTGCCGCCGCGGCCGTCTTCACGCGCAACCGCCTCCGCTCGGCCTGTGTCGACGTGAACCAGGAGCGGCTTGCCGGAGGCCGCGGTCAAGCGGTCGTCGTGAACAGCGGCAACGCCAACGCCAGCACCGGGGAGCGCGGCCTCCACGACGCTTATCGCATGTCCGAGCTGGCCGCCGTGAAGGCTGGCCTCGCGCCCGAGGCGATGTTCGTCTGCAGCACGGGCGTCATCGGTCATCACCTGCCCATGGACAAGATCGAAGCCGGCGTCGACGCCATCGATCTGGCCGGCAAGGCCGGTCCCGACTTCGCCCGCGCCATCATGACCACCGACCTCGTGCCCAAGCACTGCTCCGTGCGCTTCGGGCCTTACACCCTCGGTGGCTGCGCCAAGGGCTCGGGGATGATCCATCCCAACATGGCGACCATGCTCGCCTACCTCACGACCGATGCCCCCGTCGACCAGGAGCTGCTCCAGGCAGCCCTCTCAGAGTCGGCAGACCGCAGCTTCAACCTCATCACCGTCGATGGCGACACCAGCCCCAGCGATACCGTGCTCCTCTTCGCCAACGGCGCCGCCGGCGGCGAACCGATCGCTCCCGGCGGCGAGCACTACGATGCGTTCCGCGATGCCCTCGATGCCGTCTGCATCCACCTCGCGAAGGCCATCGCGCGGGACGGCGAGGGCGCGACCCGTTTGATCGAGATCACCGTCAGCGGCGCCGCCACGGACG
>DAOUID010000065.1:0-7279 GCA_034428315.1 Dehalococcoidia bacterium | reverse complement strand
GGCCTCGTCGAGGGCGGAGGAGACCTGCTCGCGGCGTCCCTCGACGGTACGGAACTCGCCTTCGGCGGAGGACTGGACGACGGCGAGGTCCGCGGTGGCGGTGGCGAGCTCGGCGCGCTGGACGCCGGCCCAGAGGCTGGCGGGGACATCGCGAGGGGGGCGGGCCCTACGCCAGCCGCCCATCGCCTCGAGGATGAGGGCCCCGACGATCTCGTGGTCGCCGGAGGCGACGCGCCGTCGCCAGGCGCGGGTCTGGAACATCTCGGTGGAGATGATCCAGCCGACGAAGAGGAAGAAGACGAGGCCGAGGACCGTGCCGACTACGATCATGGCGCTTCGCCGGCAAGGGCGGCGCGAGCCGCCTCGCGCATGGCGTCGAGGGGAGCGGGGCGGCCGGTCCAGAGCTCGAAGGCGAGGGCTCCCTGGTGGATGAGCATGGGCAGGCCGCCGAGGACGGGAAGGCCCGCCTCGCGGGCTGCCCGCAGGAGGGGCGTCTCCTCGGGGGCGTAGACGATGTCGACGACCAGCGTTCCCGGGCCGGCGGTGGCGGGGTCGCAGGGGAGGGTGTCCTCGGCGCCGGAACCGTGCATGCCGGCGGAGGTGCAGTTCACAACGCAGTCGTAGCCGGCGAGGGGCGCCTCGAAGGGGACGGCGCTCGCCCCGGCGGCATCCGCGAGGGCCTCGGCGCGGGAGGCGGTGCGGTTGGAGATGCAGAGCGCGGCGACGTCAGCTTCGCGAAGGGCGAAGGCGATGCCCCGGGCGGCTCCTCCCGCGCCCACGAGCAGGAAGCGCTTCCCGGCGGGACTGCACCCGGCCTCCTCGAGGGCGGCGATGAAGCCACCACCGTCGGTGTTGTGGCCGGTGAGGCGACCGGCGCTGTTGACGATGGTGTTGACGGCGCCAATCCCGGCGGCGAGAGGGGACACCTCGTCGAGGAGGGGGAGGACGGCCTGCTTGTGAGGGATGGTGACGTTCGCGCCCAGGCAGTCCGGCTCGCGGAGGGAGGCGAGGCGGGCAGGGAGGCCGTCGAGGGGGGTTTCCCAGCGGGCGTAGGTGGCATCGATGCGGGCAGCCTCGAGGGCGGCGCCCTGGATGGCAGGCGAGAGCGAGTGGGCGACGGGAGAGCCGATGATGCCGAGGCGGGCGCTCACCGGTCGGCCTTTTCGCACCTGTTGGGGTCGTCGTGCTCCTCGAAGGTGACGGCGAAGCAGTGCGAGCCGTCGTCGTTCCGGGCATCGATGCGGTAGTAGTAGTAGTGAGTATCTTCGGCGTAGACCACCGCTTCGATGGAGGCGAGGCCGGGGCTGGCGATGGGGCCGGGGGGAAGGCCGACGTAGCGGCGGGTGTTGTAGGGAGAGTCGCAGTCGAGGTCGGCGGGGGTGAGCTCGCTGCCCGGCTTCCACCAGCCGTAGGCCTCGACACTGTCGGGGTCCAGCGTCGCGACGCAGTACTGGGTGGTGGCGTCGATACCAAGGCGGTCGAAGGCTTCGATGCGATTGAAGAGCACCCCGGCGACGACGGCGCGCTCCTCGGGGATGACGACCTCACGCTCGATCATGGAGGCGAGCGTAAGCACCTCGTGGGGGGTCAGGCCGCGGCGGGCGGCAGCCTCGCGCAGGTCGGCGGAGAAGCGGAGGTGCATGGTTTCGGCCATGAGCGCGACGAGCTCGGCGGCGGTGGAGCCGATGGGGACGAAGTAGGTGTCGGGGAAGAGGTAGCCCTCGGGGTAGAGGTAGAGGCCGGCGCCGGGTTCGTCGGGCAGCGCAACGGCAAGGCTGAGGGGGAGTTCGGCCGCGCGGGCTGCGGCGATGAACTCCTCGGCGGGGCCGAAGCCGGCCTGCTGCACGATCTCTGCCATCTCTTCGATACGCAGGCCTTCGGGGAAGGTGACACGGACGGTGGGGCGGTCTACTTCGAGGACCGTGATGGTGCGGAGGATGGAGATCGTGGAGTCGTCGGGCTGGAGCGTGTAGACGCCGGAGACGAGGCGGTTCTGGAGCCCGAGGAGCGAGGCGAGGATCTTGAACTGGGAGGAGGAGCGGACGATGCCGAGCTCCTCGAGCTGGCCGGCAACCTCATCGACGGTGCTCCCTTCGGCGAGGATGAAGCGCTGGGGAGCGACGGAAGGGGCGGGCGTGGGAGCGGGGATGATGTCGGCGCCGAGGGTGGCATTGGGCGTACCCGCGAAGAGCGCGGAGGCGGCGATGACGGAGGCGGCGACGAGGGCGAAGCCGAGCGCCATGAGCATCGAGCGCCCGCTGAACAGCCAGCGGATGAGCGGCATCATGGCGGGTCGCCCGCCCGCGAATCGAGGACGGCCTGGAGGAGGAGGGCGGCGGCGGCGGAGTCGAGGGTACCGTCGCGGTGGCGGCCGGAGGGCACGTAGCGGGCCGCTTCGACGCTGGAGAGGCGCTCATCCCAGGTGGTGACGGGAACGTCAAGACGCTCTCGCAGCCTCTCGACGAAGGCGCGGGTGGCGGAGGTCTGGGGAGAGTCTTCGCCGGAGAGGGCCAGGGGAAGGCCGACCACGACCTCGTCGATCGCCTCGGCGGCGACCAGCGGGGGCAGGGCATCGAGGAGCGCGCGGTCTCCGCCCTTCAGGGCAGGGCGAGCGTGCGCATAGAGACCGAGCTCGTCGCTCACGGCCACGCCCGTGCGGCGGGAGCCCACGTCAAGGGCCATCAGGCGGGCTGGCTTCGTCATCTGGTTCGGGTTCCCGGGGCTCGAAGGCGCGGCTCCCGTACTGGACATCGAGCCGGAACCCGAAGCGGGGGAGCCGCGGCGCCCAGCCCGGGGTGAGGTCGATCTCGACATCGTCAATACCATAGCGCGTTCCCAGCTCTGCTTCCGCCGCCTCGAGACTGCGTCCGCCGACGGCATCTTCGATCTCCGCGGGCGACGGGCCGCGGGGCAACTGAGCGGTCAGCCGCAGCTCCGAGGTGAAGGAGCCGTCGGGGTGGTCGATCTGCCGGTCACCGGTCTCCACGGCGAGGACGGTGCCGGGGATGAGGTCCGCGGCTTCGTCGGGGGCGGCCAGGAGGGAGCGAGCAAGGGTCTCGAGGACTTCGGGGGTGATGGCGAGGGCCTCGACGGTGCTCGTGACCTCCATGAAGAGGACGTCGGCAGCCGTCCCGGGCTCGGCGCTGGGCTCGCCAAGGGCCACGGTGACGGTGGCGCTGCGGGCGATGATGCTGTAGCCGGGGCGGGCGTTGGCGAGCAGCGAGGCGGGCGGCGACCCCTCGCCGATCTCCGTGGCGAGCGCCTCGAGGGCGCGGACGTCGGCGATGGCGACGGCGCGGCGGGGTTCGTCGGTCCCGCCGAGGGCAGGGTCGGGATTGGTAACCGTAAGGTCGGCGAGATCGACGCTTCGCCACTGGGTGATGGCGTCGGCGGGGACGTTGCCGGCGGTGCCGGGGGATCGGGCGGTGACAGGGGCGAAGGCGTTCTCGCCGGCGAGGACGGTCACGGAAATGTCGACCTCGAAGGCGACGAAGTCGGGCACGGAGAAGATGACGGCCCCGGCGGGCACCGTGACGGTCCTCTCCGTCGGGTTCTCGAGGCTGAGGGTGGCGGTGGCGGGCGTGACGCCCTGGATGACCTCGCCGGTGGTCGGGACGGCGAGCAGGATGGCGCGCTCCACGGAGATGGTGGTGGCGGGAAGCATGCGGCGTTCGAGGTCGATCTCGTCGACGCGGTCGGAGGCCCGCACGACGACGACGCCCTCGAGGGTATGGGTGGGGGGGAAGACCTTGACGGTCGCGGACGGTCCGGCGGTGTAGAGGACGGCGGCAACGGCGAGGATGAAGAGGGTGAGCGCGACGTACTGGGCATACCGCCCGAAGGGCGGGACGAGCAGGGTTGCGAACCCGAGGCGAACGACGACCCTTCCGCCCGATCCCCAGTGGACGTGGCGGGGGTTCGAGGAGACGGGCACCCCCTGGGCCCGGGCGCGACGGGCGAGGATCCCGGAGCGGGTGGCGATGGCGAAGCGCCGGCCGGAGGACTCGACGTGGCGGGCGACGCGGCGCATGCCGAGCTCCTGGGACATGGCGCGGTTGCCGCTGGGGGCGTGGAGGACGACGGCGAGGGAAGGAGCGGCGTCGATGCGCCCGCAGATGCCGTCGATGGGCTCGTGGCGGCCGATCGGGACGACGGAGGCGAGGGCGCTCTCCGGCGGAGGCGCCCCCTGCCCGGCGCCAGGGGCGGCAGGCTCCGCGGGGTCGCGAGCAGGCGGCTCGGGGGTGGAGGAGGGGTCGGGAGCGCCAGACTCGGGGGTCTCGGACTCGGGGGAGCCGTCCACGTCGCTCACCGGTCCGAGAGGGCAGCGGTGGCCCGGCCCCGACCTTCGGCGAGGGCGGCGTCGATGCCGCCGGGATCGCGGGCCCCCGCCTCGGCGAGGTCGGGGCGGCCCCCTCCGCCTCCTCCGGCGGCCTTCGCGACCTCGCGCACGATGTTGCCGGCGTGGACGCCGGCCTCGACGAGGTCGGGAGTGGCGGCGACGACGAACGCGGGGCGGTGGTCGATGACGGCGGCGAGGACGAGGAGGGAGGGCGAGAGGCGGCGGCGGAGGTCGTCGGCGAGCTCCTTGAGGGCTTCGCGGGAAGCGGCCTGCACGCGGGCCACGACGAGGTGGGCATCGCCGACGCGCTCGGCGGCTTCGGCAAGCTCGGCGCTCTGGTCCGCAGCCTGGGCGCGCTGCAGGTCGGCGACCTGCGAGCGGAGGCCGGCAAGCTCCTCCTGTATGCCCTCGATGCGGGCCTCCAGGTCGGCGGGCGGGGTGGAGAGGCGCTCGGCGAGCCGCTGCAGGCGAGCGTGCTGGTCGAGGAGGTAGCGTTCGGCGGAGGCGCCGGAGAGCGCCTCGATGCGGCGCGTACCGGCGGCGACGGCCGATTCGCGCAGGATGTGGACGAGACCGAGCTCGCCGGTCTGGCCAACGTGGGTGCCGCCACAGAGCTCGGCGCTGAAGGGCGTGCCCTCGCCGCCAATCTCGACGACACGGACCTCGGCGCCGTACTTGTCGCCAAAGAAGGCGAGGGCGCCATCGTCGATGGCCTGCCGGTAGGTGGTCATGCGCCACTCGACGGGGCGGTTCTCGCGGATGAGGCCGTTCACGAGGGCCTCGACCTCGTCGAGGGACTCGCGGGGGGCGCTCTCGAGGTGGGTGAAGTCGAAGCGGAGGCGCTCGTCGGCGACGAGCGAGCCCTGCTGGCGGACGTGCTGGCCGAGGATGGAGCGGAGGCCGGCGTGGAGGAGGTGGGTGGCGGTGTGGTTGCGGGTGACGCCGGCCCGCCAGGGGAGGTCGACCTCCGCCCGGATGGAGTCGTCGAGGCGCAGCTCGCCCTCGGTGACCGTGCCGGAGTGGACGATGGCGCCACTCGCCGCCTGCGTGTCCTCCACCTGAAAGACGCCTCCCGCGGAGTGCAAGAGGCCGCGGTCGCCGAGCTGGCCACCGCCCTCGGGGTAGAAGGGGGTCGAGTCGAGCACGACCTCGGCTTTCGTTCCGGCGGGGATGACCTCGGCGGCGCCGCCGTCGGAGAGGATGGCGACGGGCGTGGCTTCGCCGGTGACGTTCTCCCAGCCCGTGAAGGCGCTGTGGTCGCCGCCGATCGCGGCCAGGTCGGGGCGGTCGCCGCCACCGAGGAGCCTGGCCGCCTCGCGGGCGCTGCGGCGCTGCCGGTCGAGGGCGGCCTCGAAGCCCTCGACATCAACGGTGAACTCGCGGGCGCCGGCGATCTCACGGGTCAGTTCGATGGGCAGGCCGAAGGTGTCGTACAGGGCGAAGGCTTCGTCGCCGGGGACTACCTGCTCGCCTGCGTGCTCGAGGCGATAGAGCAGGAATTCGAGGCGCTGGGAAGCGGCCGAGAGGGTGCGGAGGAAGCGGTCCTCTTCGCCGCCGATGGCGCGCAGGATGAAGTCGCGCGCCTCCTCGAGGTGGGGATAGGCGGGGCCGAGCTTCCCGATAGAGGCCTCGACGAGACGGTGCAGGAAGGGTTCGTCCACACCCTCGCGACGGGCCATGTAGACGGCGCGGCGGAGGATGCGGCGGAGGACGTAGCCCCGGCCCTCGTTGCTGGGCACGACGCCGTCGCCGACGAGCAAGGTGGCGGCGCGGGCGTGCTCGGACATGGCGCGGATGGCGCGGCCCTGGGAAGAGCTGGCGCGCCCGCCAAGGTAATCGGCGCCAACGATGGCGGCCGCCTCCTCGAGGATGGGAAGGAAGATGTCCGTCTCGAAGATCGAGCTCTTGCCCTGCTGGATGGCGGCGACTCGCTCCAGCCCGCTGCCGGTATCGATGTTCTTCTTGGGGAGGTCGGTGAGGGAGCCATCCTCGTGGCGGAAGTTCTGCATGAGGACGAGGTTCCAGTACTCGAGGAAGCGCTCGCCATCAGCGGCGGGGTTGGCGCCCTCGACGCCGCGCTCGGGGAAGTAGTCGTAGAAGATCTCGGTGTTGGGACCGCAGGGGCCGACGGGCCCGCTGTACCAGTAGTTTTCGGACTCGTCGTAGCGGTGGATGCGCTCGTGGGGGACGCCGGTCTCGCGCCACGCCGCGTAGGCCTCGTCGTCGTCGTCGTGGATGCTGACGTGGATGCGCTCGGGCGAAAGCTGGTAGACGCGCGTGCTCAGGTCCCAGGCCCAGGCGATGGCCTCGACCTTGAAGTAGTCGCCGAAGCTGAAGTTGCCGAGCATCTCGAAGGCGGTGCAGTGGCTGAAGTCACCGACCTCTTCGATGTCGGTGACGCGGAAGGCGCGCTGGACGGTGGTGGCGCGGCGCACGGGGGGGTCGTCCTGGCCGGTGAAATAGGGCTTGAACTGCTGCATGCCGGCGGTGGTGAAGAGGGTGGTCGGGTCGCCCACGGGGACGAGGGGCCAGGGGGGAAGCTGGCGGTGATCGCGCTCGGCGAAGAAGTCCACGAACGCAGCGCGAATCTCGTCGGAAGTCCGTGGGGGAGAAGGCATCGCTGCCTTGGGATGCTACGAGCGCAACCCGCCGGGTGTCGAGCGAGGGAGCGGGCTTGCTCCTTGACAACGCCTTATGCCCTACTAGCATGTGCGGCGCACACCGCCACAACGCCTATGAGCGACGATCCCGATCCCCACGAACGCGATCCACTTCCTTTAGCCGGTCTCCCCGAGCGCGCCCGACGCCGCGCACGGTCGCGCGCGCGATGAGCGGAGGGCTGGGAGTCGTCGTGCTCGCCGGGGAGCAGAGCGAGGCCATGGTGTCGGACATGGCGCCGGCGCTGCATCGCGTGGCGGGGACGCCCGCGGCGCAGTACGT